>JBBRMP010000051.1:0-28203 GCA_038230755.1 Cytophagales bacterium
AATAGATTCAACTCGATAAGCTGTCTTAATTTCCTGTCACCCTGAGCGGAGTCGAAGGGGCCGAGCGCGAAACTGCTCCAGCAACACACACAAACACACAAACCCCTTCCTCTCCCTTCACCCTCCAATGGAACCCATCAACCGAGCCGAGCGCAGCGCGTCGTTGTTCAACTTCATCTTAGTATACGTCCTCATTACGGCTATTCCGGTGGGGATAACCTACCAGATTGCCAAAAAATCGGGCGGGAGCAGCCTGAATCAGAAGGCCGTTAGCGAGCAGCAGACGCTGGCCAAAGAAATGAGTGCGTTGCAGACCTATGTGAAGCGGATGGAAGAAATAGATACCCAACGCCCCGCCGAAACGGCGTCGAGCGAAACGTGGGGGATATGGTTGCAGGCCGCCGAAAAACAGAACGTCGATTTCAAGGGCCGGGTCGATCTTTTCCAGCGCAACAACGGCTTTACGGGTGCCCGCCTCACCATGCGCGACAATGCCTGTTCGTACCTCTACCGAATCAACATCGAACGGCGTAACTACCTGGCCAAACGCTCGGCGTTGGTGGATATTAAAAACAACGCCGACGATGTGTCGAAGGTGAAAGCGGAGAATACCGGGCTGAAGGAGAAAGTAGATAACCTGAACACGCAGATCGCCACCATCAACGCCATCAAAGAAAGCCGCGCCCCGGCGATGGCGGCAGGTGGCGGTGGAGGAGGAGACTGCAAGAAACTGGAGGCGGACGTGAAAGCTCTGGAAGACGAACTGGAGTATACGGAGGCTGTTTCCAAGAAAATGCAGGCCGATATGCTGGCTTTTGGCAACGAAATGAGCAAACGGCGTCAGCTCTACGCGGCGTCTAAGGCCGAACTGGAGAAGCTATCGAGCGACCGGAAATTTACGCGGTCGTTCAAACTGATGGCTTCGGAAAAGATTGGTGAGATTGACCGTACATTGATGGCACTCAACGGAAAATAAATGAACCGGGTTGTATCGATCTATCCGCCGGTGGGGTTCACCCAACAGGGGCGGCGTGACAACAATGAAGACTACATTGTGCCGCCACTGGGCCGGGCCACGCACCACGACCGGTTTTTTGTGGTGTGCGACGGCGTGGGGGGGGCTCAACGCGGCGAAGTGGCCAGCAGGCTGGCCGGGGAGTCGCTACAACGGTTTGCCAAACAACATGCCGATGCCCCCGTCGATTCGTCGTTTGTGCGCGAGGCGCTTCAGTATATCGAAGCGGCATTTGACCGCGCCATTGCCGACGAATCCGACGCCAACCTGGCGGGCATGTCAACCACGATGACCATGCTGAGTCTGCATGAGCGCGGCGTGACCATTGCTCACGTAGGCGACAGCCGGGTGTATCATGTGCGCGACAACCAAGTGCTGCACCAGACGGATGATCATTCGCTGGTGAATGAGCTGGTGCGAACCGGGCAGATCAGCCCCGAAGAAGCCGCTACGCACCCCCGCCGCAATGTGATTACGCGGGCGATTCAGGGGAGCGCCAGCCCAACCACCGCCACCATCTACGTGACGCAGGACGTGGCCCCGGACGACTATTTTTTCCTCTGCACCGACGGAGTGCTGGAGAGCATCGACACGCCACAACTGGTTGATCTACTGGCCGATACGGTGCATTCGGACCAGGAAAAGGTGACGTCGCTGCTGGCTTGTTGCGCCGATGGATCTCGCGATAACTACTCCGGTTATCTGATTCGGGTGGCCGACGTCGACGCACTGACTATGCCGCTCATTCCCGACGACGAAGCACCGCTGGTTAAGCCAGTGATGGCGCCCATGGTGCGGCCCGTGGCAGAGCCGGTTGCCGTGCCGATGACCCTGTTTGTGGAGCCGGAACCGATTGATATAACCGCGCCTGCGCCCGTGGCTACATCTTGGCCAATTCAGTCAGCTATTCATCAATTAGTTGATAATGAGGAAGATGATTCTGTGAAAAAAGCTACTGTGTCTGAACCGGCAGGCCCGGATAGCGACGGCAATGGTTCCTTTCAATTATCAGCCGAAGGTGATTCGGAAGCGGACGAACGCTGGCGACAGGCCGAGAACCGGAACTGGTTCCGGCGTTTATTTTCCTGAACAGACTCGCCAACATCACTAGCTGAACCGTGGAATACAACAAGCAACAATTTCTGACCTACGACGACTTCACCCGGCAGTTTGCCTGTGATTATAGTATGCCGTTGGCCAGGGGCGGCCACGGCGAAATCTACCGGGGCGTTGACCTGGAAACCAACGAGGAGGTGGCCATCAAACGCCGGTTGTATAGCATAGATAACGACGCCCTGACGCTGGAAAAGGAGTACGCCCATACGCAGGCCGTGCCGCCAAACCGGTTTGTGGTGCGGTACCTGTACTATGGTCGCTATGCCACGCCCTTTGGCACCTACGAGTTTCTGGTCATGCGGTTCTACCGCGACGGCAACCTCACCAGCCCGGCCCTGTCGTGGCATGGGCTGACCACCACGCAGCAGCAACGGTTTGTAAACGAGTTTTTGCAGGGGCTGAACCACCTGCATACCCACAATATCGTTCACCGCGACATTAAGCCCGAAAATGTGTTGCTCGTGCGCTATACCGACGCCGAGGGTACCGCATTCCGGCCCGTCATCGCCGATTTTGGCATCAGTAAAATGATGACCGACTACCCCGAAGCGGCGCGGGCTTTCGTGCAAAACAGTATGCGTATCGGCACGGTCACGTACATGGCCCCCGAACAACTGCGCACCGAAAATATTGACTACAACGCCGATTTGTGGTCATTCGGCATCATTTTGTACGAGCTGATCACGGGTAAACATATGATTGCCCGACGGTCGTTTCCTGAAACGCAGCGCGAAGAGGCCTACGAATTTTGGCGTAGCGCCGGTGAAGACCGCTTCCCCGATGACATGCGCCGGATCAGTCAGCCTTACCAGCAAATTATTCGGCAGTGCCTGGTCATCAGCCGCGACGAACGGGTGCAGTCGGCGAAGGAGTTGCTGGCCCTGCTGGTGTGGCAACCCGATCTGCTGGAAGCCGAACAGGCGTTTCGGCAGCAAAACTGGGCGGGCGTGGTCAACCTACTCGAACCCGTCATTGACCGCATTGCCATTCCCGACGTGGGCCATTGGCTGCAACAGGCCCGGCTGCAACTGGCACTTACCCACACCGACCAGAAAGTGTCGCAGGTAGAACCAAAATCAGGCGAAACCGATTCGGCAGACAAACCGGTTGGCGTGGCTAAAAAAGGACACCCGAAATCGACCCGTTCAACCGAAAACAGGCCCGATCAATTACCTGAACAGGCCGCCGACAAGGTGGCGGCTGATGCCGCCGACTACGACAGTCAACAAACGGAATTGTTCGATGATGAGCTGGATTGGCTCGTAAAAAAGCCCGTTGCTGGCGTTATCGAGCCTTTTGTCGATTTGCCATTGCCTGCCGAAACGCCAGAGCCGGTAGCGAAAAAGAAGGTCGGGAAGGGACTGTTTGCGTCGTGGTTCGGCAAGCCAAAGGTGGCTCCTGTGACGGCGGTCAGCACCGAAACCGGCGACGTTGCCGTAGAAAAAGAAGAACCAGAAATCGCTGCCGAAGCGCCAATCGAGAATCAACTTGACCTATTCCAACCAGCGCCTGATCCATTTGTCAACACTGAACTGGGCGAAGAAGCGGTGGTTAATCCACCCACCGACCGTAGAGCTGAGGGCTATGATCCGTATGATGATGATGTGGAGTCGCCCGCCGAAACTGTTGCCGAGTCAGTTAGCCCTGAACCAGCGGCTGTTGAGGTAAGTGTTCCGCCAACCGTGGCTGAACCGGAGGTTGCTGAACCCGTTGCGCCTGAACCGACCATTGCCAATGTGATGGTTACTACGGCCACGCTGCCGGTCGACCCGCCCAACGTACCCGTCATCAATCGGGTACGGGTGCGAATTGGCCATGTGGTCAATCAGGCAAAACAAGCAAAGAATCGGCCTTTGCTCATTGGGGGCGGGCTGGTGCTGGGTTTGCTTGTCCTTTTCTCGATAAATCCTGATCAGCCGACCGAGACGAACGCGGTGCAACTGGACCCAAAAGAGTCGTACGAAACGTCGCTGAAACGGTTCCGGCAGTATAGCCGCAACTACGAAAAAACCGGGCAGCTAAACGCCTACATGTGGGCGTTTATTCACTGTAACCCCGCCTATGAAGACAGTCTCTCGCAATCGGTTGTGCGGCGGGCGGGTGCTGTTTTAGCGCAACACCAACTGATTTTTGCCACTGATATGGGCAATGTAAATGTGCTCAAACGGCAGGAGATGAAGAATCTGCTCAAAGACCGGATCCGTTGGGAAGTGCGCCCGCACCCCCTCTCCGACGAAAATTGCCTGCCGAGGAAGTAGCCAATCTTGGTTGTCGGACCGCTCGGACCATAGGCAAGTCTTACTGCTGTGAGCTCAAAGCAGTACCTCTCTTGTCGGCTCAGAGCGTTTTGCCAAACAGAAGCCGTCAAGGCACGAAACTTTCTTAGTCCCCGTATCAGGATTCAACGAAACCACCACGGAGACGCTATGGGTTGATTTTTGATGATGAATGCTCGTTGGCGGTCAGGGCGCAGTCGTTGATGCTGATAGCCCCCGCCCAAGCCGCAACGCTTCTGCATTGTTTTCGGCGAAAACAGCGCCGCTAAGTCCGAAAATAGTGCCATTCGCCAACCCAATGCCCTCCGTTTCGGTGCCAAAGGGCATCACCGGAATAATGGGGCCGAAGGTTTCTTTAGTCAGCAGTTTCATGTCGTGGCTCACGTTGGGGTAGTCCTTAAAAAGTAATGATGCTGGCCAAAGGCCACAGTTGGGCCGTAGTTTTGGGCCGCCAAACTCACGCCTACGTGCTATGTTTCAACAACACAACTGCCCAGCCAGTGGCTCGCCAAACCTACGGGGCCGCCCGTGCGGTCAAGAACGAAGCGACTTACTACCGCAAAGCCCGCCGCACGGGCGGCCCCGTCAAGTGCAAACCCTGCGGGCACCAATTCGTCCAGATGCGGACCTATGCACCCCTGGCCAATGAGACCAAACGCCGGATCGAACTGCTGTTGTCGGAACGGATTTCGCTGGAAGGCATCTGTCGGGTGGAGGGCATTGCCCCTCACCAACTCTACCGCTATATCGACGAGCTTTATGGCGAAATACCCCCCGATCTAGCTTGTTCAGTGGGCCAGAAGGCTGATATTGACCTAGTCAAGGTAAATTGTGAACTCGATGAACTCTGGACGGGGCCGCCCGTGCGGTTTTGTGGGCTGGAAAGCCAATAAGCAATGGGTTTGGGTCGCTATTGACCGGGCCAGCCGACAGGTGGTGGCCCTGTTTGTGGGGGATCGCAGTGCCGATGGTGCGTTGGGTTTGTGGCAGGCCTTGCCTGAGCGGTATCGCGCTCAGGCCCCGTTTCACACCGACGACTGGCGGGCCTATAATACAGATCATTCCCCCGGCGCAGCACCGGTCATCGACGCAAAAGAAGGAGACCGCACCGGCGGCCCGGCAATCATGCCGAACGGTTTTTCTGTACGCTTCGCCAGCGCTGTTCTCGTCTAGTCCGGTTAAGTCTTTCTTTTTCTAAGAAACTAGCTCGTCATATCCATGCAACCAAATTTGTGGTGACTCACTACAACCTGTCATTACAAGTTTAGGACTACCAAAATACGACGGATAGATTCTGAATTAGTATTAGCATTGGGAGGAGACAGTCGTCTTATTCCTGCTCAAAATTAAACGCCGACAGCAGCAGAAAACTTAACCCTGAACAGCTTTATGAATTATATGCCTTGATTGTAAGGGGCAAGGGCACTAAGCTACTACGGCTGGGCACGCGTGTTGCTGATTTTGTCTACGTCGTTAGTCTATGTTAAAACCGCCTGAGTAAAGCCCTTAGTATGGGTACCCTTCTGTGCGGTGCCAAAAGCACCTCGGTTGCCCCGGCAGGTGATAAGTTCAGCGTCGTATCATTCATCGTTTCAATCGTGATGGCGTCAGCATTGGCACTAACGACCCTGATGCGTATTTCGGCGTAAAACACCTCACTCCGTCCGTCAATTCGAAAAGCAAGCCGCATGTCTGCCACATCACCCACGCCCGCCGTCGAGGCTATACCACCGGCATAGGCAGATGGGTGCCCTGACCGGGGCGAATGGTTGGTTGGTCTGGGGGTTACCCGCACCACCTGGCCCGGGCTACCACCTGCCCCTGTGGGTCTGGGCGGCGTAGTGGTTGGCGTAGGCGGAGTGTGTGGCCCAGCCGGTTTTCGGATCTCGCCCCGCACCCGCCACGTACTCCAGTGCTGGCGCAGGGACGTTGCCACACCGGGAACAAGGCAGGTATCTACGGGGCCACCCTCAAATTCCAGAAACATGGTCCGCCTCACTACGCCGTCCGGAGCAACGATGGATGAAAAACCGGGTTTGTCATTGCCCAGGTAGTAACAACCATTAGCCTGCGTATCGAAGAAGGCATCAAAGGTTTCTTCATCGTCGTTGCTGATTGCCTTTTTGGCGTGCGACCGATGACCATAGCCCGAATCGGCTGCGCCGTTGCCATCTTCTTGAAACGTGGTTTCGTCCAGAAATATGCCTGGGAATAAGGATTTTGGTCTTCTGTCTACGCTTCCATCTGCATATTCGGTTTCAAAAAAGCCCCGTACGTTTTGCCTGAATTCGCCACAATGGCACTCGCAGCCCTCTTCCTGATTGTCGCGGAAGGCAACAAACATCCAGAATGGCTCCTGGAGCATGAGCAGCGGCCACGTGGCATAAACGGGCAGATCGCCCGAAGGCAGGGTAGCGTCAACCACGCAGGCATGGGCGGGGGGTGTTTTCCGGTCGGGGTCGTCGTCTGTAGGTGGGGGCGGCGGCGGGGGCAGGGTACAAAGCGAGGGCACTGCCAGACACAGGCAGGCCTCCCAAAAAAGGCCGCACAGGATAACGGGAATCAGGATGCTGCCGCCCCCCAGCGCACAAATAATGGGGTGCCGTTCGCAGAAAGACCGGTTGTCTTCCTGGGTGTCGTCGGTCGTTCTTCGCTGGCGACGACGACGCTGCCGGATGATGATGTCGATCCGGGTTCTGCGTTGTCGTTCAAGCTCTTCCGGGGCTTCTTCCACGTCGTCGTGGCGTATTCGGCTCTCCGATAAAAAGATAATGTCGACCCGTCGGTTCCGGTCCCTGCCAGAGACCGTTTCGTTCGATTCAAACGGAACGTCTTCCCCTTCGCCATGACTGGTGATACGTGCGCCCAACTGCCGCCTCAGAAACCGCCTGACTTCGTTGGCCCGCCGCACCGACAAGGGGTCGTTAACGACGGGTTCTCCGCTTGAATCGGCGTGGCCGGTCACGTCGACGCGCCAGTTCAGGGCATTCTGATGGCTCAGCAACGAGGTGATTTCTGCCAGTACCTGCCGGTGTCCGGCCTTTAACTGGTAGCTGTCGATAGCAAAATTGTAGATGCTGATCGACATCGGCTGGAGCGATACGCTGGCCTCGCCCGGCGACGTGTTCGACCGGGCTATTTCCTGCGACCGGGTCAGGGGAATTTCCTGCCGCTGTATCTGCTCCGGTGCCGTGGTGCCACTGCTCAGCAAGTCAACCTCATCCTCCTGGCTCATCCGGTTGATGCCGGTCCGTGCTCCCCCCTGCTGAATGGTATGCGTCAGCTCATGAGCCAGCAGGTGCTGACCCGAGGCCGATTCGGGGGCGAACTTGCCCTGATTGAAATAGATGTCGCTGCCCACCGTGAAAGCCTGCGCGTTCAGCTCTGCCGACAGATGGCCCGCCTCGCTGCCGGTGTGAATCCGCACCCCCCCGAAGTCGGCCCCGAAACGGCTTTCCATGAAGGTCTGTGTGGTGACGGGCAGGGGGCTGCCCCCGCCCCGGCTGGCCTCGATGCGGTTGCTCACGGTGGGGCTGGCCTGACTCTGGCCGACATCGGCTTTGCGCTGGATAAACGAGGTCAGGGGCTTCCTTTGGGCTTTTTCTTCCTCGTCGCAGTGAGCGCATTTACGCTGAATAAACGCGGGCTGGGCCATGCGCATGACCCGGTCGGCCATAGCCTCGGCCTGGGTTTCGAGGGGGTCATCGACGGCCCCCACGGTGAGCTTGCGCTGGATGGGCAGGTGACGAAAGTGCGTCTGTGGCCCCGCTGGCATGAGGGCCTCAACCAGCACCGCCCCGCTGCTGAGGGCGGCGGGTGTGAGTTGGGTTTGGGGCGCTATGGAAGTATGGTCGGGCATGGTCGAGATCAAGGAACATGAAATGCAAACCACGAATAGGCATCGGGGTGGTAGAGCGTATCAGTACGACTAATAAATTGAAAGAGGGAGCCAACCACGGGTATCCGCGTTGTCCAGGGGCCTCTTGGCGTAAGGGCGTTATATTCGGAGTTTGCTGATGAATAATAAGGCCTATCTACTGCCAGCATGGCGTTGTGTGCCAACTCATGAACAAAGTCACGCGCCTTCCGGTTGGAGTCGGTTTCATGGGTAAAATAAGCACACACATGAATGTTTCCCCAATAGGTGTAATAGAGCCTCCCGTCCGTACACAGGCCCCCGTCTGTTTCGCATTCAACAGTCAGGTCGTCGGTGAATACATGCCTGATTCTTCGAAAGTTAGCCAATACGTCGCTGACGAACTGTTGATCGAAACCGCTGTTAGAGGGGTCGAAAAATTGCTGGAATACGGCGCGTTCACCCCCAGTCATACCGGCCAGCCCCTTCGATAGAACCGAAATAGCGTGTTCGACCCGATTGATACCGTGGGGAATAAACGAACGTACTTCCTGGATAACGCTTTCGTTACAATCCTCAAATGCAACATCGCGTACTACCGGCCCCAGAATTCGTATCGCTCGGGCGTACTCTTCACCACTCAGGTCACCACGCAGATCGGCAATCAGATCACCGTATTTGGTCCGATAATTTGCCTCTGTGCTGGTTATCGCGGTAGCATTACCGGCCAGTGGCGTCAAGACACGAAAAATAGTGTCTTCGTCCGTACCCAGGCCAGCCATTGCCAGGTAAAGTTCATCTTCCGGAGCCAGCACACCCTGATTCAGCAGCCGCATCGCCTGTATCAGATCGGTCCCACTTAATTCGTCGCGCAGGTCGGCTTCAAGCATGTGATGTGTCAGGCGTGTATAGGCTTCTTTTATTTGAGCCAGTTCGCTTTGCGTTCGTCCGGTCAGGGTCGATATGATTGATTCCTCGTCCGTTCCCCAGCCTGCCATGGCACTGTTAAGTTGAGTCGCAATGGTATTGGCCCGGCTACTTAACTGATTTTCAGGAGGGTGGGTAACACCTGTTTGTGGCGAGAACATGGCTAAATGGCGCATTTCGCCATCCGTCAACTCGTCTTGCAGATCGGTCAGTAACGGCCGGTCGTATAGCTCCTGATAAACCCGGTCAATGGCATTTATCTGTGCCTGGGTTCGACCCGCAATGGCCGAAAAGATGGCTTCTTCATCCGTTCCCCAGCCCGCCATTGCGTTTCGCAGGCGACGGGCAATCTGATGTAGCATATCACCTGTCAGGCCATGATCCACAGGCGCCTCAGCCGTTGTGCCCGCAGGCGTTTGTCTCTGTACGTGGCCTGATGTGGCTCGATATTCCCCTCCCTGCTGAATGGTATGCGTCAGCTCATGAGCCAGCAGGTGCTGACCCGAGGCCGATTCGGGGGCGAACTTGCCCTGATTGAAATAGATGTCGCTGCCCACCGTGAAAGCCTGTGCGTTCAGCTCTGCCGACAGATGGCCCGCCTCGCTGCCGGTGTGAATCCGCACCCCCCCGAAGTCGGCCCCGAAACGGCTTTCCATGAAGGTCTGTGTGGTGACGGGCAGGGGGCTGCCCCCGCCCCGGCTGGCCTCGATACGACTGCTCACGGTGGGGCTGGCCTGACTCTGGCCGACATCGGCTTTGCGCTGGATAAACGAGGTCAGGGGCATCCGCTGGGCCTTTTTTTCTTCTTCGCAGTGGGCGCATTTACGCTGCACCAGGGATTGCTCCGGCATCCGCATCACCTGATTGGCCATAGCGTCGGCCTGTTGCTCGAAAATGGTATTGGTGGCCCCAACCAGTAGCCCGGTTTCGGCACGTTCAGTGGTATGTGTCATGGCGGTAGCAACTATAAACTCTTTCCTTCTTTGCGGTATTCTCTTCGGATGCCCTGCAAAATGTCTTCCAGCCGGATCACCGTTTTCGGGGCGGCCTCGTCGGCATCGGCAGGGGCCGCCCCGATGCTGTCTGTCGGTATGGTGCCGTCGGGACTGGCGTCGTTGGCCGGGGCAGTCCCGGCGCGGTGGAGGGCCATCAGCGAAGCGTATTGAAGCACGTTGATGATGGACCCCCCGGCCAGATCATACTGCCGGGCAATCTGTTCGAGACTGACCGACTGCTCCAAAACAGCCTTGGCACTGATGGCGTCCTGCCACAGTTTCAGCCGCTCTTTGGGTTGTGGTTTCGGGAAATAAATTACCGACTGCAACCGGCGGCTAAATGCCTCATCGACGTTCTGGCGCATATTAGAAGCCAAAATCACCAGCCCGGCGTAGTCTTCCAGCCGCTGAAGCAGGTAGGCTATTTCCTGGTTGGCATACTTGTCGTGCGAGTCGGAGATGCTGGTTCGTTTGCCAAACAGTGCGTCGGCCTCGTCGAAGAATAGAATCCAGTTTTTGTTTTCAGCTTTGCGGAACACCTTTTCCAGGTTCTTTTCGGTTTCGCCAATGTATTTCGACACTACCATCGAGAGGTCGATTCGGTACACCTGAAGGTTGAAGGCCTGTCCCAACAAGGCCGCCGTCAGCGTTTTTCCGGTGCCGGGCGGTCCATAGAACAGGGCTTTGTAGCCGGGTTTTATGCGCCGGGCCATGCCCCAGTCCTGGTAGAGGGTGCGCCCGTGTTCGAGCCAGATTCTGATTTCGTCAATTTGCCGTGCCGTGTTTTCGTCCATCACCAGATCGCTCCAGGCCATGCGGGTAGAGAGCCGTTTGGCCGGAAACTCCATGCTGAACGGGGGTGTGCGCAACTGGCCCGTGGTGAAAAAATCGACGTACTCCTCGCTTAGCCAAAGCTGACTGCTGTAATAGGGCTCGGTGCCCCCCACGGCATCGATGTAGAGGACGTTGTGTTGAAGCAACACGTGCGACGGCTCGAAAAGCTGGTACGTCTCAAACCGTTTCCCCAGATCGTTGCCCGCCAACAGAAACAGGGCCGTTTCGAGGGTGGGCAGAAAACCGCCGTGTTTGGTGCCTTTTACCCCGCCAAACTCAGAATAGCCCCGCCCCAGTGCCTTGTTCGTGGTCAGAAAAACATCCAGCAAATGGGGTTGGATGTGCGGAATCAGGGCCAGCATCAGCACCATCCGTTCGCTGGCCGAGAGGTGGTAGAACAGGACAAATTCGGCATAAACAGAATGCTCGGTGGCCAAAATGGGCGGCGTCAGCAGCGGGTCGGTTGCGTCGCCGGGCCGGGGTGCTTCCAGCAGTTTCACCTCGTCGGGCGCATCACGGGTCGGCCACCACGACCGCTCCTCTTTTTTGGGCGTTTGCGCGGGCGCTTCCTGGGGAAAATAATTGGCCAGTCGGTAGTTGACTACCTGCGCAAACCAACTGATTTCACGGGAAAGCGTGTCGGCATTACGCAGCAACTGCTCTTGCGACGAGGGGGCGGAGGTGGGTTGGGCTACCATTGGGTGAATAAAAGTTGGGGCATCCAGGGGAGTTTTGCCGTAGAAAAACCCCACGGCAGGGTGTCGAGCAAGACGTCGATGGTGTTGCGTTCTACGGTCAACTGCCAGTTGGTGCCCGTGCGGGTCAGGATACCGTCGCGTTGCAAAAAACCTGCACGAAAACCGTCCACAGAGGTATTTTTGAGGGTTTTCCAGAGGGCAACGACCTCCGCAAGCAGGGTGTCGGCTTCGCGGTATTCGGCGTCGAGCAGGTCAACGGCCCTGGGTACCGGAGCGTCCAGGGGCAGGCCACACAGCAGCTTTTCGAGGGTGAGCTGGTATTCAGGCGGGTGCCGCTGTCCGGTGGCCAGAACATGTAGCCCGTGCAACGCCCTAAACTGCGTGGCCCCGTCCCGGAACGCGCCGTTGTCGAGCCAGCCCACCTCGTTGAAAAAATCGGCGATAAACGGAACCAGCAAAACAAGACCGGCACTTTTGACCAGGTATTTTTCAACGGCATCGCCGACCTGCACGAGTTCATCGGCAGCAACGGGTGCGTCGGCCAATGGGTTTGTGGCAACGGCCCGGGGCGCTTTGGGCAGTTGGCTCAGCGGCCACGGCTGATCCGAAACGCCGAACACCTGCGCCACAACGGCGGGCAAAACACGCGCCACCGCAACCTCATCGGCGGCATAGGGCAGCAGCCGCAGGTACACGGCCAGCCAGCCCGATACTGGCCCGGAGCCACTGCCGGGCTGAGGCCAGAAACCGGCTGGCAGAGGTTGTGGCGGGAGCGTTGCGGTTATCCAGGCCACCAGTTCAGGAAAACAGTGCTCGACCAGCCGTTCCAGTGTGGCCGCCGTAAGCTGGTAGAGCAGCCGTTGCAGGCTTGGTTCGTGCCGCAGAACGCCGGGCAGCACTGCCCGAAGGGCACCAGGCAGGCGGTCGATCAACGCATTGACCATGACCTCCAGGTCGGTTGCATCGGCGACGGCCCACCACGGCAACTGGCCGGTTTTCAGAAAGAAAACAACCGTTTCAATGTCTATCGACTCACGGGTAGGCGCCCTGGTTTCGGTTGGTAAGTGACTTAATTGGGCCAGAAAAGCGGTTTCAAAGGCTGTTTCGAACTGGGCTTTCAGTAGGTCGGCAGGAGGGAGCCCCGCCGGGAAAACGGGCAAGTCGATGGTTAGCTTGTCGAAGCGTACCCACTGATGCGCGTCGACGTGGCGGGAACAAACGCGGTCTATGGCCGCCACCAGCAGCGGCTGTATGGTGTGCCCAAAGTCAGCACCAACCCGCATGGCCTGCTCGTGGGACGGGCAGGCCATGTCGAAACGGAGGCGATTGACAAGGTGCGTTTGCATGGGGTAGTAGACCAAAAGTCAATTGTTGCAGTCGTCCTGGCAGTGACCACAGGGCTGGAGCGTGTCGAGCACCATCACCAGCGGATTCACTTTTTCGTAGGCAGGCACCTCATTGGTGGCCATCTCGGTGAGCCAGTCGGCATAGGCGGTTTCAAACCGGCGCATCTGTTCAATACCCACCCACATCACCCGCATGGCCACGTGGGCAGGCGATTGGGTCTGGATGATTTTCTCGACCAGATTCCGGTACGTTTTGTCGCTGAATCGGCTGGTCCAGCAAGGCAGCACCACCGTTGCCCGAAACGAGTAAGGGTCTTCGTTGTGGTCGCAGTCGTTGGCCTTGCAGTACCAGTCTAACTGAAACGAGAAGTAGCGGACCAGTTTGGCAATAGCCTGTTCGGCTTCATTCGTGATGACCTTGCCCACTTTCAGCCGTTTGTAGATGTAGCGGCTCTGACCCAGCACCACCCTGGGGTCGTCGGTGTGCAGCACAAAGCCATAGCGCACATCGTTGCCCTCGGCCCCGTTGGCGACGATGGTGTAGTTGACCCGCTCCGAGCCAAACTCGCGCAGGGCGGCTACGCGGTCACTCAGTTTGTCATATCGCCTGAATGTCAACGAGTTAGGTGCTTGGTTGCTATCGGCAAACACGGCCAGAAACAGCATACTGATCTCCTCGTCGGGTTTGGCACCGCGCTCCAGAACCTCCAGTTTCCAGGGCATTTTGTCGAAGCACTTGTCGGCGGGCAGGCGGCTTACCCTAATTCGGTGGGTGGGCTTTTCGCCCTCATTCAGCCCAATACCGAGGTCGCAGGTATTGAGGCAGATCGCTGGTAGGGCCACCTCGACGTCGTTCGTACCTGCTTCGTCAAGCACTTCGTCGAGCCGGGGGCGGAGCAAAATATGCTCAACTATGTGCAGGCCTTCCTGCGCGTTGACCGCCCCAACCCAGGCCATCACCGCCCGGATAGCCACCTCCCTGTCTTCCCGTTTTGCATAGGGCGGACTGGTGGCAATCGCCGTTTCGCCGTCGGTGTCCAGGAGTTCATACCAGAACTGACCCACCTCGCCCTGATTTTTGCGCGACCGGTAGTTGATGTCGTCGTGCAGTTTGTAGTGGCTGCGCCGTGCGGCCTGCCGAATGAGCAGGTGCATGAGTTCTTCGGTGCAACACCCGCTGCCCACGGCCACGCTGGTTAGCCAAACGTCTTGATGGTCAGTGGGTTGACTCGTAGGCTTAAGTAGCTGAATAACCTGTTTGTCGGGGCCTGCGGGCCTGGGCTTCTCACCCGGTTTGTCCTTCTTCACCACGGTCTGCACCACCATATTGGCCGGGGCCAAACTGCGGGTAGGCAGGGCGGGCATACCCAGCAGCCGCTTAATGCGCCGTTCGGTGCCCGATATGTTTTCGATGCAGCGCGGCTTGCTTTCCGAATCGGCATGGACAGACCAGCCCTCGGCCTGGGCATAGTCGAATCCGGTGCCCCGCCCACTGCTAACCCGGATGTAGTCCTGGAGGAAATTGATTTTGTCGCGCAGCAGTCGGTGTTCGGCGTTTTTAGGGTCTACCAACCGGGTCAGGGCTTCATACTCCTGCATGTCTTCCGAAAAACGGGCCATCAGGTGGTTCAGAAACCGATTGCGGCGTTCGGCAAACTGCTTTGGTTTCTCGGCCAGTTCGTTGAGCACCTGCCCAAATCGCTCCTGCACCGAGGGCTGGGCGTGGTGCGGCCCTGGATGTGGCGGCTGATGGGTCGGCACGGCCAGTAGTAAATCGAGGTCGGTTATTTCCGTCAGCACGCGGGTATAGTAGGTGCGCTCTACGCTGTCGTCGAACGAGAAGAGGTCACGAAGGTGGTCTAGCTGAACGAGGTAGTCGGCCAGCAGTTGCTCGAAAAACAGCATATACCCACGAAGTTGCAGCGTCTGGGCTTTTTGTTCCAGGCTGCTAATGGCGTCGGCCTGATCGTATTCTTTTACACCGTAACAGGCTGGCAGTGAGTACTGGACTGGAAAATAATCAGCCAGTTCCATGTTCTCGCCCATCGGGATGGGGAAGTCGACGGCCTGTTTTTTTAGTTTGTAGGCCCGCTCCTGTGCGCGCAGGTCAGCAAAGAGTTTGTTGACTCGTGCCGGTCGCCGGTCGGTGGGGCTAGCCGTCTGGTAGGTGATAAGTTCGCGCTGTTTGCAGAAAACTGCCTGGCAGTCGGCAGTTATCAGCCGGGCCACTTTCCGGTCCTGCCGGAGCTGTTCTACCCACTGCCCAAAATAGGGCCCCGGCACCACTTCGCCCTGGGCGTTGGTCAGGTAAAACCGCGACACGGCCATCACCCCCGGAATATCGACTACCTGGTTAATGATATCCGACAGCCGCAGGTCGCGGAAGAGATCGGTTTGCGCCAGTTCGTTGTCATCGATAAATCCGTGGCGCAGGGCTGGTCCCTCAAAAATTTCTTCCACCGTCCAGCCACGCTCCAGCATCTGGTCGATGGTGCGGTGCCAGACCGTGGGGGTAAAGTACTGATACAGCACGTAATAAATCTGGGCCAGCACCTGATCGGCGTCGGCCTGCTCGTCGAGGTCGACGGCTACCTGCACGGCAAAATCGGCGTACTCGACCTCGTTGATGGAGATAAAATCTTCGCACAGGTTGCGGTTTCTGTTGAGCCGGTCGGCCACTTTCTGGCGGATGTCTTCTTCCGGCATGGTGCGTTCGACGTCTTCGTCATACTCGATCAGGACGTTATATAACCCGTTTATTTCCAGCACTTTACTGCCATGGGCATCGTTTTTGTGGTCGGCAATGGTTTTCCGGTAAGCGGTCTTTTCGGTCTGTAGCTTGGTTACTGCGCTGAGTTGGTTTGTGAGGTCGGCTAGTTCCTGTTCAAGGGCAAGCCGGTTGGGGCTATCGGCGGGCAATCCGGCAATCCGGCCCTGCAACAACCCAATGGCTTTAGTTTTGGCGGCTATGTCGGTGGCGTACTTGTCCAGTTGTTTATCCAGCAGCGCCAGGTAGTCGTCCTGGCTTTTTTTGGCTTCGTTTGTTTGCGTTACCTTATCCGAATGCAGGGTGAGTTGCCCAAAGCAGGGCGTTTCGGGACCATCGCAGTCGCAGGTGTGCTGGTCTGGGTGAATGGCATTGTAATTGACGAACACGGGCACTTCATAGTCTTTGCTCGGCTCGATCCAGGCGTTGCGCACCCCGTCGATGTCGATCAGCAATTTGCGGTAGTCGTTGATCGTCAGGGGCTGACAGTGCAAAATTTGCCGGGCCGAATAAAAAATATGGTCCCAGCCAGTGGTGGTTTGCGGGGCGGGGGCCAGCAGGTCTTTCATGTCCCAGCCGGTGCGGTAGGTCAGGTCGGTGATGGCGTAGCAAACGGCTTCGAGCATGGTAATGCCCGGATCGTGGGTGTTATAGTCGGTCCAGAGCGCACTCCCCAGCCGTTCGATATGGCCGAAACCCAGTTTCCGCAGGGCTACGTAATCTTCGCCCACGGGCAGGGCATTATCCTTGTGTAAACGAATGGGTGCTGACATGGCCGTTTAGTTCTTGCCCAGCTTTTCGCAGGGCGTCAATACTTTTTCCTCTTCATACAGCAAAATCAGGTGCTGCGCCACCGACACCAGCAACGACCGGCTCGTTGACGGGGCAATAGTCACCTGCCAGGGGTTGTCGCCTTCCAGCAGTTGCTCCAGGTCGTCGCAGTTGCCAATGCCCTTCAGCCCGTCGCCCTTCAGCCCGTCGCCCTTCAGCGTGTTGGGCACCACCACAGGCGGTTGGGCGCCGATGGGTGGCGGGCAGCACTGCTCTTTGCAAACGCCCATTTTAAAATCGGTGATGAAGTCTACGTAGGGCCGTTCCTCGATGAAATTGATCACCGCCGACGCATATATCTTCTGGGCAAACAACACCTCAGCGGCTTCCTCGAAGGCCCAGGGCGTCAGGTAATGAACCAATTCGTCGTTGAGCTTTTTGAGGTGATACCCCTTATCGACGCCCGTGTGGAACCGGACCTTAAACGTCACGATGACCTCTTCGTAGCGCGGGTTACGGGCATGGACGGTCACAAACGGCGACGTTCGTTTGGCCAGAAATGCTTCCATCTGCCGCAACACGCGGTAGCTTGTTTTGGGCTGCAACGGGTTCACCGCATTCCGGTTTTTGAAGTCAGCAACGGGCACAATCAGCACATGTCCTGGTGCCACCTGCGGGCCGCAACAGTCGGTGTTGGGCGGCAATGTGCTACGGCACAGGCAGTTAGGGTCGGTGTGGGTCACACACTTTACTTTATAGATGTGCGGAAACTCGGCCAGCACCAGGTGTTCATAGTCCCAGGCGTTGATGGCGCGGGCTTTGTGGCGGAGCCGTTCGCTGACGCGGGTGTAGAAAAAACGGCCCGTTTCTGGCGGCTTCCCGTCGAACGAGGCAAAGGGCTGGTCTACCTGCTTTATTTCGGCGGGTTTAGCCACCAGCTTGCTGATACTTTTGGCGGGCAGCGGGGCCTGGTAATGCGCCGGGTTGTGGTGCTGATCGTCGAAAACAGCCTCGATGGCCTGCGTCCGTATGTCGATCAGTTTGGGCACCCGGTCGGCGTGGTCGGTCACGCTGACACAAAGCCACGAGAAGCCCGTGGGCAGCAGCGTATTGGTGTCGATGAGGTCGGCCGGGACGTCGAATTTGATGATGCCCGTTGTTTGCAGCCCGTAGGTGCCGTCGGTAATGATGTGTTCGGCGGGCAGCGGGCGCATTTCACCACCCACCACATACGACCAGTGGATTTCGGGCGGGTCTTCGGTATAATCCTCGTCTTCGGCGGTGCCTTCGGCCATCTGAAACAGCAGCGAAAGCGTTTGCAGGGGTTGCAGATTGACCAGCCCGATGCACAAAAAACCTTCTTCCTGAATGGTCCCACCCACGACCCCCCGTGGCCCCGTGGCCTGCGCAAACGTGTACTGATTGAGGCCGTAGGCATACTGTATGCCCTGCGTCAGCAAGACGGGCAGGTAGTCCTGTGGCTCCAGCACTCGTTTGCCTGCGGGCACAGCCAATTGTCTCAAGCTACCGTCTTGCAGGCCACCCGGCTGTTGCGGCTGACCGATGGTGGGCAAGGCCTGCGCCAGCAACCGGGCTGCATTGGGGTAAACAAATTGCGGCAGCAGCGGCGCTTCTCCGAGTATAAGTTTATCGGTTACGTCGGCCATGCCAAACGGATAAATATGCAAAAACTGGTCGATCCCAACCGTCAGGCCATTGAGGGTTGAATCATAACAAAGAGCAATAGATTTTATTCGTGCCTGATGCACAAACCGTTGTTGATTTATAAATACGTTAGCAGCAAGCGCATTGTTAGTAGGAAAAAAATTCATCCGTTTCAGTTGAAAACGAATAAATCCTTTTTGGGTTTCTTTCGTTAAACCCGTAACGGGTAAAATGGGTGTACGCAGCGAGCGCTTTGCAAATGATTCAGCCGTCAGCCAGCTTCGATTATACAGAAATCGAAAATTTACTTGCTCGTCACCGTCTACTATATTCACCAATACCAGCCTGCCATCGCCGGTCTCTTCCTGTAAGGCCATTTTAACAGAGGAGTCGTTCACTGGTTTGTTAAATGCCTCATTATTACCTATATAGAACGATGGTGCATCGGTGGGGTAGGCCGTGAACGGATCGAACGCGTTTTCGGAATCAATCAAACCAGCATCGTTTTGAAGCACCAGCGTCCTCAATCCATCCATGTCATTTAACGCATCTGGTACTGACCCTACTTTGGTTCTGATTGTAATGTTTTTGGAAGTCGCTAAAAATTCTTCTTCGCTGTGGTCGATTTCATTGACCAGAATTTTTACTACCGGCTGCACAACGGTATCGGCCAGACCACCGTGTTTTTTATAGTCGTAAGCCACAACCGGCGAAGCAGAAATAGGGAGATAAATGTGGATTGTGTCTCTTCCTTTTATTACGAAGTAAAAGCCGCTTTTTTGTACTTCTTTATTCGTCAATAAATCAACAGGAATATCGAATAGGCTTTTCTCCTGTAAACTTTTTTCGATAGCGGTTATTACGGGTTCGTCGGTATCTGTTGTCAACTGATGCGACACCTTAACCCATGCCTTTTCGCCGGTAAACCAGATGTCGAGCGTTTTCGATTTGTCGAAAAGACTAGCCAACCCATCGGCGGTCAGTTCAATTTTGCGGTTGCCACCCTGTAGCAGTAGCTGCGGCGACGCAATGGCAAAGCCAATGGCGGCCTGATCGGTGCGCCGTGGGCTGGTGTCGAAGCGGGCTATGTCGCAGGGGTTTTTCAGGGCTGCCAGGTCCGGGTCTCCCTTGCCAAACGCATCCCATTTGCCGTAGGTATCGTTGAAGGGCAACCCCAGCCCATCGGCCGATTTTGCCACGGGACGGGCGTACAGATGCTGGATGCGGCCATCTTTTTTGGCCAGCCGAATGGTTTTCAGTTGGCTCACCTGGGCTTGGTTCACCACAAAATCACTGCTGAGCCGGTAGATCATGTCATTGCCGGCCTGATCGCGTCCGGCGGTGAGCGGGGTGCCTGCGGGCAAGCTATAGTCGGCCACTTCCTGGGCCAGTTCAAACACAAGGTGTACTTTATCGGGGTGGGCGGGCTGTTCGGTCAGGCGTAGTACCTCGCGGTAATAGTAGGTCAGGTGCCGCTCGGTCAGGGTGTTTAACTGGTCCTGCGCCAGCCGGAATAACTCCAGAAACGCAATAAACAGGGCCATGTAGGGCTGGTGGGCCGGATACTGCTCCAGCGCAAACTGCATGTACTTATCCGAGTCGGCGATGAGGCGGCGGAGGGCGTTGTAGAACGCCTGAAACACATCATCGACGAAGAGGGCCGCGTTGCGAAGCTGATCGGACAGCTCGTCGCCTTCGTAAATAGACGGCACGGACGGCACCTCGTCGCCAAGGCCCCAGATGTCGGGGTTGGCAAAATCGGCATAGTTCAGGTTTAGCCGTTTGTTGGCGTTGATGTGGCCAAAGGTTTCGTCGTAGGCCATGATCTGCCCCATCTGCGCCCGCAACACCGAGTCGATGAGCAGGGCCAGGTCGTCGTGGAGCGGGTTGCCAGGAATAGCCACCGAATACCAGCGGTCGAGCCGCCGGGCCATACCCAGAATAGGGTCGAACAGGGCGCGGTAAGCATCGCGGGTGGGGGCTGTTTCGAGGTCGACGCGCGTGTCGTCGTAGTCTGTTTTGATCTGCGTCAGGTCCGTCACCCCCACCGAAGCCGCCACCACAGCCCAGTCGTGCCGGAAAAATTCTTCCCACGTGTCTGCCACCGCCGCCTTGTCCGCTTCGTGGGCCTGCTGACCCGGTTTATCGGGCAGAGGCCAAAACCGAATTTTGGCCGCATACCGCCGGGTAAACACGAGCAGGTCTTCCAGGCTGCGCCCGTCGACGGGGGCATAGGCCGGATCGAGCGCACTGAGGTAACGCTGGCGTTGCCCCGACCCGTCGCGGGGAATGTCGTGCTGACAGTGGCAGTCGGTGGTCGTTTTCATCGCTCCAGGTTGGTGGCTTCGTACACGTAAAAAGGAAATACGTAGTTATAGCGGGTGTTGGTGGTGGCAACGGTATAGTCGATGCGGATGTCTAGCCGCCCCTCGGTGCTGTCGAAGGTGCTAACAACCTCTTCCTGCCGAACAATGATGCGGGGCTCGTGATAGACAATGGCCTCATACACCAGTTTCTGAATCAGCGCCTGCGTACCGGGGGTCATGGTCTCGAACAGGTACGGGCGCAGGTCGGCACCGTAGCGGGGCAGCATCACCCGTTCGCCCGCCACCGTGCTAAGCAGAATGTCGAGACTACTTTTAATATCCGCCTCGCCCGACAGCATGTCGACGCGGTAGCCTGTTTTGCGGAACGTTGGCGGAAAACTCCAGCCCCGTCCCAGAAAGTCTTTATCGTCTGTCATAGTTGTAGTCTTATGATTGTCAATACGTTAACCTACCTGTACCGTTAGTAGCCCCGTGGAAATTAACCCCCCGTGCAGCGTTGCGTCGCCCAGCCGGGCCACGGCCATACCGCCCACAAACACACTCATCGACCCCGCCTGAATGACGTCGGGCGGGCCAGCGCAGGTGCATTGATTGCCCACCACGGCCACGGCTTTCCCGCCCGCAAAAACCGTGGGCATACCGGCGGGTAGCACTGGCCCACCCGTATGCGGGGTGGGGGTGGGTGGGGGGTTGGTGAGTGGGCAGTTGTGGCTGTCGCCGATGCGGGCAATGGGTTTCATGGTCAACCGGGGGGGTTAAGGTCAATGCGGGTGCCTTTGATGGTTACGTTCTTGCCCGTGCCCGCTTTGATACTGATGCCCGTACTGTCCATCGTGATCGAGTTGCCGAAGTCGTCGTTCATGGCAAAAGCGCCTTTCTGATTCAGAATGAGGGTTTTTTCGCCCAAATCGGTCGGCACCCGCAGCTTGAGTAGCTTGTGGGTATCGTCGAGAATGACCTGTATGCCTGCTTTTGTCAGAATGCCCTCCAGCTTCGGCTCACTCTCGAAGAGTTCGGCTTTTTGGGAATCTTTGTTGTGAAAATAGCCCAGCACCACCGGGTTGCGGGGGTCGTCGTTGAGAAAGCCCAGCACCACCTCGTCGCCGGTTTGCGGACGAAACACAACGCCATGACCGGCACCGGCGCTGAGCGTGGCCACCCGCGCCCAGATGCCCTCGTCTGAGGCACCCATGCGCGGAATATGCACCTTGATGCGGTACTTCTGGTCGGTATCCGGCGCGGCGAGGACCCGGCCAACCTGGAGGCCACCCACGCCCGGCAACAGGCCGGCGGCGGGTTTGTCCATGATGTTTTCTTTCTGGTAAAACCACTCGTCGGTCCAACCAAACTGCACGTCGGTTTCCCAGCCGCCGGTATACTGATGGAGGATGCCGGTGATGTAGACCGTACCGTTGAACCGGTCGCCCACCCCGCTCAGGCGCAGCAGTTGCCCCGGTTTCAGGGTGGCATTGCCCCGGATTCTGACCCGCCCTACGGCTTTGGCGAGCTGGTTTTTCATGGCGTAGGCGTTGGCCCAGCTACTGAGTTGGTCGTTTTCGAGGTTGTTGGGGTGATGAAGCACCACGTCGGCCCCCACGATAGCTCCCAGATCATGCGCCGACACGTTGCCGGTTTCGGTCAGCGAAAACTGCCCGATGGCACTGTCCAGGCTCTGCGACACCGAATTCCACGACTGCCCCTTCACCTGCTTCAGTTGCCGATGGGCATCCATTTCGGCTTCAAATTCAATGATATTGTCTCCGTAGGTGGCCACCGTCGGGGTGCCGCCCCCGGTTGTCGAGGGCGTTTTTATCACCAGGTGGTCATCGTCCGTCAGCACCAGCATACCGTTCATCTCGGCCCGCGACAGGAGAAAATCCCAGTCTGTCGCGTCGTACTGAACCATCTGTTTATGCACAAACGTGAGGGGGTCGTTCTGGAGGGTGAGTTCGGCGGTGTGGGCAATGGTTTCCCAGATCTGGGCGTCGGTTTTGTTGATGAAATAGGCGTTTTTGCGGCCTGCGGCCAGTTTTATGGCCTTGTTCTTCGCCTCGATCACCAACTGCGACTGCCCGCCCGACCGTGCTTTTACGGCGTGTTTGAGAATGATGCCCTCGAAAACGGTGGTCGCCTCCCCGTCGTAGCCCAACTGCACTTTCAGCGTGTTGCCCGGCTTGAAGGTAGCCTGGTTGCTGACCAGAAAGTCGCGCCCGGCGGCATCACCGTCCTGCAACAGCACTTTGGCATAGGCAATTTTATTGAACGTCTTGTTGACCGACAGGTAGCTGACCTGACCCACGGTATCGGGCACGGCCACACCGTTCACGAACAGCTTGCGCGTGATCACACTCGTTGGTTCCGAGGTGCCGGGGGGCAGGTTTCCCAGAAGGGTGTTCATTGGTCAGCAACGGGAGGGAAGAACAGGGACGTGCCACCCAGCAGGCGGCGGAAATTTTTGACGCGGTTCAGCCGGGCTACCTGTATGTAGTAGGTCTGGTTGTTGTAGATCGCGTGAACCATCAGGGGCAGCAACTGCCCGTCCTGCACCGTGCGCACGTGGGTGAGGTCGGGTGAGGAGAGCATACCCACAATTTTGCTGAACGTTTTGTCAATAACCTCTACGAAACTGGCGCTGATTTTGGCCCGGATCGGCAGGCCAAACTTGTCGAACATGCTGTAGGTCACCGTGGAGGTGGTCAGTTTGCAGCGCACCACAAACGTGCCATATTGAATGAGCAAATAGGCCGGGCTGTGAATGATGCCCTTGATTTCGGTGGTGGCGGCCCGGAAAAAAGCAATCTGAACCGGAATCGGAATTTTCACGCCGTTGGTGTTCACGCCCGTACCGTCGAGGAGCAAATCGAGCGAGAAGCTGCGGGCTTTCACGCGTACAAAGGCGGGGTCGCTGCCCGAATCGCCCGGTGCACAGTGCGGATTATACTCCACGTCTTCTTTAATGGCCACCTGTTCGGGGTTGAACATGGCCAGAAACGGCACGCCCATTGGAATGCCGCTGGGGCTAACGGGAATGATTTTAAGGTTGAAAGGCAGTTTGAGCATGTCCATCAGCGCTCCTGTTTTTCACGAAGAATTTCCAACACTTTCTCAACAATCTCGGCCACGGTGTCGGCCCCGCCGCTGCCGGGGGGGCAGTCGGGCTCGGTGGCACCGGTACTGGGTGTGGTCTGCACCACCGTTCGCACCACCACTTCATTGATTTGCACAGGCATGGGGCGTTCGGTTAAAGTTTTCGCTCAAAAAACTGGTAGGCCAGCTCAATCGTCTCCATCACCAGGGCGTTGTCGGTGGCTTTCAGGTCAGACGTGTTCCACTTCACCGGATAGGCCTGAATCACCTTCCAGATGGCCAGCGGCTCGCCCTCGTCGTTCTGGAGCGTCACGAGGATGTCGCTGGGTTTGAACGAGAAATCGAGGGCGATAAAGTAGGTGCTCATGGCGTCCTGGAGCCACTGCCGGAGGGCGGTGCTGGTGAGCATACCACGTTTGAGCACCAGATTGGGGTATTTGGCTCGCCTGGGCAGCTTGTAGGTGAAGCCGTTTTCGCCCCCTTCGTTGACATCTTCGGTGGTGATCTCGACCGACAAACCGCCCACTTCCTGAAACCGCTGCTCGGTGTCGTCATTGCCACCGGGCACGTCCAGAAACTCCACTTTGAAGGTGAACCCTACCGGCGGGTAGTAGCTGGGCATGGTCAGGCGGGTCTGAACGTAATGCCTTCGTGAACCAGCTCGATGGATTCAATGGCGATGTCGTTGCCGGTGGCTTTCAGGCTGGGGCCTTCGCATTTGATGGGCCACGCCTGCGAGAGCACCCACACAAAAACGGGTTCGCTATCGTCGTTGAGCAGCGTAATGGTGATATCGCGGCGTTCTACGTTGGGCTTGCCGGTGTTGTTGAACCACAGAAACAGTTCGCTGTCGGCGGTGAGCAGCCCCCGTTTCAGCATCACGTTGTTGGCTTTGCGCAAACCAGGCCGTCTCAGCGGCAGGGTGGTAGGCCCCATTTTGCCATCGCGGTATTCAATGGGCTGAATTTCCTGGGTAAGCCCGCTTACCTCCGAAAATCCTACGTTGGTTCCGCCCCACGACACGCTGAAGTGGAAGACGGGAAGGTGATATTTTGCCATGTTGGTTAGTGATTTAGAACCAGATCGAGGTGGTTAAAACAAAGAGGCGCGCGTTAAGACTCCTGCGCTTTCTGCATGATCCGCAGCACAATAAATTCGGCGGGGCGGGCCACTGCCAGCTTGATGGTGATAATCATCAGGCCTTCCAGAACGTCGTCGGCGGTCATGGTTTTGTTCAGGCCCACCTGCACCTCATAGGCCTGTTCGGGTTTGGCACCGGCCAGGGCACCGTCGCGCCATTTCAGAAACAGGTAGCTCTCGATCATGGCCTGCACCCGCACCCAGGTCGAGGCGGTATTGGGCTCAAACACAGCCCAGTTGATCGACTTTTCGATGGACTCCTCCACCACGCTCACAAACCGGCGGACGTTGATATAGCGCCATTCTTTGTCGTTGCCATCCAGGGTGCGTGCGCCAAACACCTGCGTGCCAAAGCCCGGCATATTGATGATGGCGTTGATCGACTTGCCGGCCACGTCGTCAATATTGAGCGAGTCCTGATCGATTCGCGAAATGGTGATGACGGCCTTCACCACGTTGGCCAGGCCCACGTTGGCGGGAGCTTTCCAGACCCCCCTCGATTCGTCGACGCGGGCATAGATACCCGCCATGGCTGCCGAGGGGGGCAGCACGAGATGGTGCTGCTCGAAGGTGTCCTTGATGCGGGTGTAGAGCACTTCGCTCGCCGCCAGCACATCGGCAACGGTTTTGCCCTTAAACGTGCTGTCGGTGGGGGCGGCACCATCCTTGATGAGGTGGTGCTCAGCTATTTTAATGGTCTTGAACTTCGTGCTGGCAAACTCCTGGTTGTGGTTGTAATGGTAGGTCGTTTCCAGAAAAGGGTAGTAGGCCGCCGCATACCGGCGTTGCTCTTTGTCGAGCGAAATCGCCCGGATTTTGTCTACGTCCGTTTTGATGTTGGCCGAATTTTTCGGGATACTGGTGCTGGGCACGTCCAGAATCGCAAACCGGTCTTTGAGGTCGCTCGCCTGTTTAATGAGCGCCTCGGCTACATTCTTAAACTTTGCACCCGCCAGGTTCACGGCTTCGGGCACCACCAGCATGGTAGGTACGTCTTCGCTCGCCACCACATCGATACCCACCAGCAAAGGCGCATCGTCGGGAGCCACACTGAAATCGCCCACCGACACGATGTAGCACGGCCCCCCGCCATTGGCGAAGTACAGCTTCATGCTCTGGTGCAGAATATGTTTGCTGAGGGTAGCCGAAACGGTGTTGACGTCGACCACAAACCGGGGTGGTTCGGTGCCTTGCTGGTACTCGGTTAGATCGACCGTAAACGCCGCAGGATCTTCAACGGGCGACTTACCGAAGTACAGCTCGAATTCGTTGAATCCGGTAATCATAAAAGCGGTATTCGTCAGCGTTTCGCCCAGCGAATCTTTGGCTTTGTCTGTATAACCCACAAAAGCAGGGATTGCAGTTTCTACTTCGGCAACGGAGGGCGGAAATACGGGAATTTCCTCTACGTAAACGCCCGGTGAACGATAGGTGGCCATTGGACAGGAGTGGTTGTTTAAAGGGTTGTCAATGCATCGGAATAAATAGTGGTTACGTGCGTAACCGGATCACTTTCGGTGTGTAAGGACGTGGGCGCCGGGTAGGGTAAATTGCGCACGACGCTGGTGCCGGAAAGTGGTAATCCTGCGCTCACATTAGTTCTGAACGTAAGCTTTACGGCAGGTGGCGGTAGCGGGTAATTTTTGAGCGTATCTATTTCGCTGTTACTCACAAATAGTACTTGATTCGAGCCGCTGTTTTGTCGCGAAAAAGGTGGCAGATTTTGTACTACCAGGTCGTCTATGTCAACATTGGGTGTATCAACCTGAATGGTATAACGCCAGCGGCTTTTTCGGTGCTGAAAAATCAGTTTAAACACAGGTCGGTCATCCGTTAGTATCTGTTGTGGGTCAACAACTCGTTGTAAGGCAGGCAGGGTAGTATCCAGCACAATGTCGAGCACACCAAATACGGGTCCTTCGGCCAGTGTGCCGAGTTGATTCAATAGTGTAGCGCGTTGCGCTGGAAGCTGTAGCTGATCATCGGTTTTCACGAACAAATCTTTTGTGATGGGAATGTTCTTCCGATTGACGCCTGCTTCATTATGAATCGTTGTATTCGTAAAAAAAAACAGGGGCTGAAAACGATCTAATTGGGTAGGTAAGTCGGTGATGGCCGGTACTAACGCATTGCGCAGCCTGATCACAAAAAGCAGTTTACTGCCATTGGGAATGCGGGTTGTCCTGTTGCCTACCCCGTTTTTCTTCACCTCGGCCAGCACCAGGCAACCCGTTGGCGTTGTGCGAAACAGCAGCCCATATCGTTTCATCAACTGAACGGTGGCCGGGGTGGGTATCCAGTCAAAATCGGCCTCGTCAACCCCCGCCGTCGGCACCGGGTTAGCGTAGTATGAATTATCGATAACTATCTGAAAGAGTAGCGTATAGCTGCTATTGAACATGGCTTTCTCCGTTGATTTTGGTAATGGGTACGGCCTGTTGTTTGCTGCGCGTAGAGAACACGGTCAACATACGCACTTTGTAGACTACGTTGGGCATCTGTTTGGTGCCCAATGCCGCCCATAGGTTATTCTGCTGCTCAAACGTCAGGTTATGAATTCGCAGGCTGAGCCGCTCGATGAGTTGCCAGGGTTTACTGGTGGGGTCGGCTACTTTTTCGTTTAAGTTGGGGTAATGCGCCTGATCGAATACCGGATTTTCCTGGAAAAAACAGATAACATTTGATACGTCACGTAATGCCGATGGGTAATCTATTTTATGGGCAACAAAGAGTAGATACAAGTTTAATTCTATGGGTGGCTGAAGCGTAATTATTTTGTTCGATTCAACGGTTTTGTGTCGCGCATATTTTCCCTCTGACTGGTCTTCTTCCAGCCCCACTAGTACAATAGCCAAGTGATTGGTATCATTAAAACCCTGACTACCGTTAGACTGCACCAGCGACACCACTTCCGACACGTTTCCGACGATGTAGTTATCGGGATCACGCTCAACTAAGTACGCGTCTAACTCTTCCTTTAAAAACTCCAACGCCGTCCGTATCATCGTGTTTTTTAGTAAGGGTTGGCTTTTTTTAAAGCATTAAAAAATAGGAAAATCTTACCCCATCAATCGCAGTCATGAGACAGCGTATGTATCAGCCACGAGCGCAGATTCGCAGTTGCTAGTTACGCTGCCTGATTATTGGTGCTGCCGTTCGGTGACGGCGGCTTACATAACTGGAGCAAGGTGGGAATTTATTGAGATAGCTTACTATTCGTCTTATTAAGCGGCTGTATAATGACAATGGTTCGTCAATAATTAAGCGGCCAAACAGCCGAAACTATACAACTGGCGTACCTGCGGGTCATTTTTGGTTAGTTTAGTCCCCTCCGGTAAGATGGCAAAAAAACGATCCAGAAGTAAACTATTGTGATAGAGCGT
>JBBRMP010000052.1:0-27810 GCA_038230755.1 Cytophagales bacterium
GTAACACGGCAACCAGTAAAGTATACTTCAGACAACTTGGTTAGTGTACCATTGAGCCTGTCTATAGCTACACTGCAACGATTTGTGGCAACCATCAGCCTAAAGTTAGCCCCACGAGTTTTTATGAGAAAGCCCTGTACTTCAATAATAGTGATGGCAACGCGGGCGGCGGCAATGTCAGTGCCAGGATTATCTTTCAGGAATTGCGCAGCTGACGTAATCGTTTGTGCCCCGTTCACGACAGAAAAACCCGCCACTTCCAGCCGTCTGCATTGATCAATAGACCTTATTCCTTTAGGCATTATTTTACTTGATAGGGCAGTGATACCATTATTGAAATAAAAAAAGTCGGCGGATGCGTCGGTTAATGTTTGACGAATAGCTGAATTAACATCTGTTTTTTTACCGATAAACGTCCGAATATTTTTTTCGTACAGCCGAGATCCATGAGTATCGTATAAAGCCACTAAGTCAAGTAGCTGAATTAACCCAGTATGCGTATTTCTTGGTGATTCAATAAACTCATGTTTGTCAATGTAAATGGCTGTATCAATTGAGGCAGGGGCCTCTGTATTTTGTAAATCACTGACTGCCTGTTGCGCATCATAATTGATAAACTCAGGCTTAAAACGGGGTTCGCCATGCGCAGCATCAGTAAGCAACTCATGAATTATAGTTTTTGCATGGTCACTAATTCCATCACCCACATAAGCAATCACGAGTTGTATATGTGAGCAATGTTCTATGGCATTCTCAATCTCAAGCTGTCTTTTACGAACGTGCTGATTGAAACCAGTCAAGTCTTGCTGAATCAGTTTACGCACACCCTGACAGAACGCCAGGGCTTCATCTTGCTTAAACTGTTCTGACTGTTTGAATTTTGATTGAACTAGGTAAAGCGTGGCCGAATCGTAGAAGATAGCATCAACCCCATTATCATCAAAATCGTCAACAACGGCATTAGCTGCTACCTGTACAGAAACACCGCACAGGTGATAAAGCACAAATGCACTAAATGCACGGGACTGATTCTTAAGAGCGATTTGGGCTGCGGTCTTGGTTGAGTCAATAATTGGCGGTAGGCGGGGTACAAAATCGCTCTCAAGTTTACGTTTAAGTAACTCATAGTGAGAGGTTTGAATGTTACTCATATGGTATGGTAGCACTTACTTTTGACGTTGTCTTAAGGCCAAAACTAATCTTTTTCAGACAGTCGCGCCCACAAAAACAGTCCTGAATAAGGTCTTTCTTTGTAGTCTACAGGCTATCACCTACTTAACCTTTAATGCGAATCACGCCGTACCACGCTACCCGACCCGCCCCGCAGGAAATCGAAGTCGACGCCTTCGTGAGCCTGGGTGACATGGCGGATAAACAGGTTTACGTAGCCCCGGTCGTAGCCCAGATCGAGGGGTTTGAAATGCACCAGTCGCCCAGCCAGTTCCTCGTCCGAGACGTGCAGGTGCAGGCTGCGGTTGGGTACATCGAGGGTAATCAGATCGCCGTTTTGCACGAAGGCGAGGTTGCCGCCCACCGCCGATTCGGGCGAGACGTGCAGCACGACGGTGCCGAATCCAGTGCCGCTCATGCGCCCGTCGGAGATACGCACCATGTCGTGGACACCCTGCGCCAGCACTTTGGCGGGCAGGGTCATGTTGCCCACTTCGGGCATGCCGGGGTAGCCGCGCGGCCCCACGTTTTTCAGCACCAACACGCAGTCGGCATCTACGTCGAGGTCGGGGTCGTCGATGCGGGCTTTGTAATCGTCGATATTCTCGAACACCACCGCCCGGCCCGTGTGTTGCATCAGCGCGGGCGTGGCCGCCGAGGGCTTCAGCACCGCGCCATCAGGACACAGATTGCCCCGCAACACGGCAATGCCCGACTCTGGTTTGAACGGTTTATCGAGCGAAGCAATCACCGACGGGTCATAATTCTGAGCCTCGGCGCAATTTTCGACAATCGTTTTACCGTTGACAGTCAGGGCGTTACCGTGCAAATGGGGCAACAGTTCACGGATGATAGCGGGCAAACCACCAGCATAGAAGAGGTCTTCCACGAAATGTTCACCCGATGGTTGGAGGTTAGCCAGCAGCGGAATTTTATCCGACAACGCATCGAAATCATCGAGCGAGAGATCGACACCGATTCGTCCGGCAATGGCAATTAAATGAAGAATAAAGTTAGTCGAACCACCCAGCGCCGCGTTGACGACGATGGCATTTTCAAACGCTTCGCGGGTCAGAATTTTCGAGGGTGTGACGCCTTCTCGAACCAATTCCACCGCCCGAACGCCGGTCATGTGGGCCAGTACTTTCCGGCGCGAGTCGGCGGCGGGGATCGTGGCATTGTCGGGCAGGGCAAGGCCCAGGCTTTCCACCATTGCGGCCATGGTAGAGGCCGTGCCCATTACCGCGCAGTGCCCCTGCGAACGCGCCATCGCAGCTTCAGCGGCGGTAAACTCGGCCTGGGTCATGCGGCCCATTTTGAAGTCTTCGGCAAAGCGCCAGAGGTCTGACGTGCCAATTTTACGTCCCTGAAACCGCCCCGCCAGCATCGGCCCGCCCGACACCACCATCGTGGGAATATCGACCGAACAGGCTCCCATCACCAGCGAGGGCGTTGTTTTGTCGCAGCCGCAGAGCAGAATCACCCCGTCGATGGAGTTTCCCCGGATGCTTTCTTCCACGTCCATACTGGCCAGATTCCGAAACAGCATGGCCGTGGGTTTGATCTGGCATTCGCCCAGCGACATCACCGGAAATTCGAGCGGAAAGCCGCCCGCCTCCCACACACCTCGCTTCACGGCCTCGGCCAGTTCACGGAAGTGGGCATTACAGGGCGTCAGTTCCGACCACGTATTGCAGATGCCGATGACGGGTTTGCCCTCGAACTCATGGTGGGGAAACCCCTGATTTTTCATCCAGGCCCGGTAAATGAAGCCATCTTTGCCGGTGCGGCCAAACCATTCCTGTGAGCGCATTTTTATTGGAGTCTGGAAAGTCGTAGGGAGGAGTACTGGTAGTCTGGAAAGTCGTTTCTTTGCTTACAGTACCTAAAAGATGACTTTCCAGACTTTGTACTCCTTTAAAACGACTTTCCAGACTTTGCCCTCCCCCATCGGCATCTTCGACTCTGGCTACGGCGGGCTAACCGTGATGCGCGAGATTGTACACGCCCTGCCTCAGTACGACTACGTGTACTTGGGCGACAATGCCCGCACGCCCTACGGCACGCGCTCGTTCGAGACGGTGTATGACTATACACTGGAATGTGTACGACACCTGTTTGCGCAGGGGTGCCAACTGGTGGTGCTGGCCTGTAATACGGCCTCAGCAAAGGCCCTGCGCAACATTCAGCAACTCGATCTGACGCGCCTGTACCCAGGTCTGACGCCCGATTCGGGACCAACGCGGCGGGTTTTGGGCGTAATCCGGCCCACGGCTGAGGTCATCGGAACTTATTCGGCGTCAGGCCACGTGGGGGTGTTAGCTACCAAAGGCACCGTCACGTCAGAGTCGTATATGGTAGAAATCGGCCACTTTTTCCCCGAACTGATCGTCACGCAGGAGGCTTGCCCGATGTGGGTGCCGCTGGTCGAGAACGGCGAACATCGTTTTGCCGGGGCTGATTATTTCGTAAAACAACACATCGACCGGCTTCTGAACCGCGACCCCAATATCGACACGCTCTTGCTGGCCTGTACGCATTACCCGTTGCTAGCCAACAAGATACAGGCGGTGTTGCCCACGGGGATCACGCTGCTCAGTCAGGGGCCAATTGTGGCGGCCAGTCTGGTCGACTACCTGGCCCGCCACCCCGAATTTGCCCTTTCACCACAACAGATTGCCACCAATGGGCAAGGTCAGCGCCGTTTTCTGACCACCGATTCGGCCCATGATTTCAGTCGTCAGGCCAGTCTGTTCTGGGGCGAACCCATTGAAGCCGAGAAAGTCGAGTTCTGAGCGTACATTTCAGCCATGAAGATTTCGATGTACGTAATGGCCGCGCTCTACATGCTCGCAGGTATCTGGCACTTTGTCCGCCCTAAATTTTACCTTCAGATCATGCCACCCTACCTACCCGCCCACGGAGCTATCGTGCTCTGGAGCGGCGTGGCCGAACTGGTATCAGGCATCGGGCTGCTGTTCCCCGCCACCCGCATCTGGGCTGCGTGGGGCCTTATTGCGCTGCTCATCGCCGTTTTCCCGGCTAACTACTACATGGCCGTAGGTGAAAAATTTGGGCAAATCTCGCCCTGGATTCGGTGGGGTCGTTTGCCCATTCAGGGCCTGTTGATCTGGTGGGCGTATCAGTATACGAAATGAGTCTTCAGCCTTATTTTTGCCCTCATGGCGAAGAAGCAGAAATATTATGTGGTCTGGAATGGGCGGCAAACGGGCGTGTTCGATAGCTGGGATACGTGCAAAAAACAGGTCGAGGGCTACGACAAGGCCGTTTTCAAATCCTTCGATAGCAAAGTTGACGCCTTGAAAGCCTACAGCGACAAGCCATCGCGGTATATGGGCAGCAAGGGTAAAACCGCCCCGCAACTGAAGCTCACCGATCTGCACCGCCCGCCCATCGACGACAGCGTGGTGGTGGATGCCGCCTGGAACACGGCCACCGGCGACATGGAGTATCAGGGTATTTACCTGCCCACGCGCGAGAAAATTTTCCACCGTGGGCCCTACCGCGACGGCACCAACAATATCGGCGAGTTTCTGGCCGTGGTCCACGCCCTGGCCATGCTCCATCAGCGTGACTCGAACCTGCCCGTCTATTCTGATTCACGGACGGCTATTAGCTGGGTAAAGAAGAAAAAAGCCAACACCAAACTGGACCCTACGCCCCGCAACGCCGAGTTATTCGACCTCATCGAACGTGCCGAGACGTGGCTCAACACCCACCGCTTCACCAACGCGATTCTGAAATGGGAAACCACCCAATGGGGCGAAAACCCCGCCGACTTTGGGAGAAAATAGGCAGTTATTCCCGTAAATTGGTTATTTTTTGATAAATTTGCGGGAATAACTACCGCCATGATCCCACGTTTTGCCGAAAATGACCTGTTACAGCGGTTGTCCTACTTCCCCGCTGTTGCGCTGCTTGGACCCCGGCAGGTGGGCAAAACGACGCTTGCACAGTTAATACAAAGTCAATTGGGGCGACCTTCTGTCTACTTTGACCTGGAGCGTAGCAGCGACCTGGTCAAGTTTCAACAAGACCCCGTCCTGTTTTTGGAGCAGTTCGCCGATCAGACAGTTATTCTTGACGAAATCCACCGGCTCCCCAATCTTTTCCCCGACCTACGCGGCATCATTGACCGAAACCGACAACCGGGTCGGTTTGTGCTGCTTGGTTCGGCTTCGCCCGATTTGTTGAAAAACACATCGGAATCATTGACCGGACGCATCGCCTACGTTGAGCTGACGCCGTTTCAACTGCGCGAGCTGCCCCATACCGATTATCAGACGCACTGGCTGCGGGGTGGTTTTCCCAACAGTATGCTGGCCCCCACCACCGATTTGTCAGCCATTTGGCGCGACGATTTCATTCGAAATTACGTAGAGCGGGATCTGCCGCAGTTGGGCTTGTCGGCCAGTCCGATACAATCACAGCGGCTGCTGACCTTGCTGGCCAATCAACAGGGTGGCTCGTTGAATCAGTCAGCGTTGGCTAACGCCCTACAAGTACGCAACCCATTGATGGCCAACTATTTGAATTTTCTAGAGCAGGCATTTTTGGTGCGGCGATTACAACCCTACTACACTAATATTGGTAAGCGGTTAACCAAAACACCCAAACTTTACCTCCGTGACACGGGCCTATTGCACCAATTATTGCGGCTCTACGATGCCTCAGCCCTGTTCGGCCACCCCGTGGTGGGTGGGTCATGGGAGGGGTACGTGCTAGAGCAGTTGCTACCGATGTTGCGCTACGATCAACTCCCATTTTTCTACCGCACCGCCGATGGGGCCGAAGTTGATCTGGTCATCGAAAGTCAGGGGCGAATTCAGTTGGCCGTTGAGATAAAGCTGTCTGACACGCCAACGCTGTCAAAAGGGATTACCGTAGCACTACAAGATCTTGGCAACCCACCCCTGCTCGTTGTCACGCCATCAGCCTCATCTTACCAACTCCGCCAAAACGTAACGGTCTGTTCAGTAGCTGATTTACCAGCGCAGTTGGCCAAGTTGCTGCCAGACACGAAGTAAGATTGCAACGTTGGCCTGTGGCCGAAACCACGCCGATCAGATCGTTATTCTCGATGAAATCATCCGCCCAACCTACCTTTGCGGCATAACCCATTATTCGTCCAGTATGCGTCAACGACTATTTATTTTCACGCTGCTCAGTAGCTTTTCCACCTGCCTACTGGCACAGACCATTACGCGGGGACCCTACCTACAGCGCGTCACGCCCACCGGTATCACCGTCCGCTGGCGCACCGACGTGGCCACCGATAGCCGGGTGCGATACGGAGCAAACCTGTCACAGCAAGCCGTTGACAATCGGTTAACTACCGAGCATAGTGTTGTCTTAACCGGACTGCAATCGGCTACGCGTTATGCCTATGCCGTGGGCACGACTAAAGCCGATTTATCATCCGCCAACGATGCTTCCTTTTCGTTCAAAACAGCCCCGGCGTTCGGGTCGAATGGGCCGGTGCGGGTGTGGGCGCTGGGCGACTTCGGCACACCGGGTACGCGGCAGGAACAAGCCTATTCGTCGTTTAAAGCCGCGACGAAAACCCAGCCCGCCGACGCCTGGATTTGGCTCGGCGATAATGCCTACTCCAGTGGCAAAGACGATGAATTCCAGCGGTATGTCTTTGATACCTATGCCGAAACCCTTCGTAGCCTACCATTTTTCCCCGCCCCCGGCAACCACGACTACCACGACGACGTCAACGATTTCAACGTACCCTATTATGCCCTTACCACCCAGCCCGCCAACGGCGAATCTGGTGGAATTTCCTCAAAATCAACGTCTTACTACTCCGTCGATTACGGTCCACTGCATCTGGTTTCGCTCGATTCGTTTGGTAATTTCCCCGGTCAGGGACGTATTTTCGACACCACCAGTACCCAGATCGAGTGGCTGAAGCGCGACCTGACGGCCAACCGGGACGCCGGCACGAAACGCCCCTGGACGATTGTCTACTTCCACCACCCACCCTACACCCAGGGGTCGCGCAACTCAGATACCGAGCAGGATTTGATCCTGAACCGCGCCCGGCTTACCCCCATTTTCGAGCGGTATGACGTGGATCTGGTCCTCAGCGGCCACAGTCACATCTACGAACGCACCTACCAGATGCGCAACCACCGCAGCCTCTCAACCACCTTCGATAAAAAGACGATGGCCACCGACACCAGCACGGGGCGGTATGATGGTTCGGCCAATTCGTGCCCCATTGTTCGGCAAAATGGCAGCCTGATCTACATCGTCAACGGGTCGGGTGGGGCAGCTACCGGGCGGGCACCAAATTACCCGCACAAGGCCATGATTTATAGCTATACCGAAGAGGGTGGTTCGATGCTGATCGATGCCGCTGAAAATCGCCTCGACGCGCAGTGGGTTGGCGCCAGCGGCGTAAAAGACCGGTTTACACTCGTCAAAAACGTGAACCGTCGCCAGAACATCACCGTCGAATATGGCGATACGCTGACCCTAACAGCCTCGTGGCCAGGCGACTACAAATGGCCGGGCGGACAAACGGGGCGAAGCATTCGCACGGTCAATCAGTCGGGCACATTCAGCGTGAATGATGGCAAAAAATGCCTCGCCGATGAATATAAGGTGACGGCATTGCCCAAACCCCGCCTCGCTACCAACGCCCTGAGCGCCGCTGCCTACTGCCCCGGTGTGGTTATTGCGCTTTCGGCCACGCCCGAAAACACCACCAAAGCCAATGGCTGGACATACAACGTCGAGCTGTCAGATGCCAGTGGGTCGTTCGGCAGCCCAGTCGTGGTTGGTTCAGGTTCATTGGCCAATTTAAAAGCTACGCTGCCGACCAACTTGCCGGGCGGTGCAGGTTATCGGCTGCGGGTAGTGCCCCAGAATAGTACCTTCGCTGACGTCGTACCAAGCGCGGTGTTCACGGTACAACAACCTGTTACGGCTACGCTTTTGTCAGGACAAGCCCTTGTTAGTCAGCCCACAACGGCCACCGTCACGCTCACTGGCACTGGCCCGTGGCAGGGGACTTTTTCCAATGGCACCTCCTTTTCGGCCACCACCAGCCCGGCCATTGTCGCGCTGCCCACCACCCAACCCGGCACCGTACGGCTGGCAACGGTGAGCGGTGCCTGTGGCGCGGGTACGGTGCAGGGCACGGGCGAAGTGGTAGTGCAGCAAATCACGGCCACTGAGCCGATAAACGCACTCGCCGCTGTTTTTCCAAACCCCACCACCGGCCAAATCTGGGTCGAACTAGCCCCAACAAGCCTGGAGGCAGCACAGATCGACATTTTCGATGAACAGGGCGTGCGGACGGCTACACGAAAAATTGCCCCCTCGCCCACTGCTCAACGGATTTCGTTTCAGCTAGAAAAGCACGGAATTTACGTCGTTAGGATTCAAATCGGCGATCAGGTGGTTACCAGGAAGGTGCTTCGGCAATGAGGGGTCTTCAGTTTACTGTCTGCTGTTGGGTTGACTTTACTGCGAGCTTGAGTCAGGGTAGCCAGTTTACATTGGAATCAACCCAACAGAAGACGGAAGACAGTAAACTGAAGACTTAAAAAAACATGCAAACCATTGCTCTCCCCGCTGCTGAACCGCTGAACCGCACCCGACTTTGGTCGGCGCTGGGGGCGGTATATATTTTGTGGGGGTCTACCTACCTGTTCATCCACTTCATGACCGAACAGATGCCGCCGCTCTACATGGCGTCGGTACGGTATATCGTGGCGGGTGGTATTCTCTATGGCGTGGCCCGGCTCACGGGAACGGCGCGGGCCACACGGGCCGAGTGGCGCAGCACAGCCATCATTGGTTTTCTGCTGCTGACGGTGGCCAACGGCTGCCTCACCATGGCCATTCAGTATATTCCGTCGGGCATGGCGGCGTTACTGGGCGGGTTACTGCCCATCTATTTGCTGCTGCTGAACTGGGTGTCTTTTGGTCGAAAGCGCCCGTCGGTGCTGGCCATGATTGGCCTGGTGTTGGGGTTGGCGGGCATCTACATGCTTATCGCGCCCGAAAAAATGGTGGGTACGGGCGGTGTCCATGCCAACATTATCGGTACCGCTTTGGTCGCGGTGGGTAACCTCTCGTGGGCCGTTGGCACGTTGCTGACACCCCGATTACCCCAGCCGAATCAAACATTGGCCAGTGGCATGCAGATGCTTTGCGGTGGCATTATTCTATTCATAATCAGCCTCTTACTGGAACCCGTTACGCCCTGGAGTATTCTGGCCGCCCCACCCAAAGCCATCTGGTCGATGCTCTATCTGGTGGTGTTTGGCTCTATCATTGGCTTCTCGGCCTATGCCTGGCTGGCCCGAAATGCCCCGCCCACGTTGCTATCTACCTATGCCTTTGTCAATCCCGTAGTGGCCCTATTGCTGGGCATCACCTTCGCGGGTGAGTTCTTTTCGATGCAATCACTGGCCGGTGCTGCCGTAGCGCTGATGGGCGTGGTCTTCATTACGCTGGGCCGGAAATAGGTCTGGGTTATTTACGCGCTTAATAAAAAGAGAAGACGGTTAAACAGTTTGCTGGACAGATCCAGACCGACAGCCTTATTTTTCAACGGGTAAGTCTAAAGCTGATTAACTCGTTTACGAATTCTCACCTATCCAAGCGTCATGTTTACCTTCAACCAAACTCTTTTTTTTAACGCTTATCGAACACGCTTTGGCCCGTTGAGCCAATCACTGGTCGATGCGTTGACGTTGCTGATTGGCCAGATCGAAGCCGACAACCGGTTTGCAGGCTCGGCAAAAGACCGCCAGCAACTAGCCTATTGCCTCGCTACGTTTAAATGGGAAACGGCACATACCATGCTGCCTATCGACGAGTTTGGCACCGATGATCGGTTCAATAAACTCTATGGCCCCCAAACTAAAGTGGGCAAGAGACTGGGCAACTTAAATCCCGGCGACGGGGCGCGGTTTCACGGACGCGGCTATGTGCAGCTAACGGGGCGGGCCAACTACGTTCGGGCAGGGCATGCATTCAACGTCGATCTGACGGGACAGCGTGACCTCGCCAAACGCCCGGATCTGGCCTATAGTATTGCCGTTCAGGGCATGAAAGAAGGTTGGTTCACGGGTCGTCGGCTCGACCAGTTTATCAAGGACACCCAACCTCCGGATTACGAACATGCCCGCTCCATCATCAACGGGTCAGACAAAGCTCAGACTATTGCTGATATTGCCCGCCGTTTCGACGAAGTACTGCTGGCCGCGTTTATGTGATCTACGGGCTTGCGAGTTTCATGAGTATGCCGCAGAAATAGCCCATATACGTGCCTACGGCATAGCCCAGAATAGCCATCAGCACCCCCACCGGAGCCAGGGCCGGGTGGAACGCTGCCGCCACAATGGGGGCCGTGGCTGGTCCGCCGATGCACGCCTGACTGCCCACCGCCAGAAAGAAATACGGTGCCCGCAACAGCCGACAAAACACCAGCATGATGCCCACGTGGAAGGCCATCCAAAGCAGGGCTACCAGCACCAGTCCGGGCTGATCGGCGATGGCGAGGATGTTCATTTTCAGGCCAATCGTGGCAATCATCACGTACAACAGTACCGTGGCAATGGTCGATGCGCCCGCGCTTTCGAGCCGCCGCAGGGGGGTGAATGACACGCCCACGCCAATGGTCGTGGCCAGACCCACCAGCCAGAAAAAGGGCGTTCCGAGGCTAAAACGGCTCAAAATGGGTTGGTTCGCATTGATGTAAGCAGCCAGCGGATCGGCAATGGCGGTGGCCAGGGCCGTAGCGCCAAACCCTACCGCCAGCACCTGTACCAGTTGCACGACCGTGGCCGGTGCCGACGGGCGGGCCAGTTTTTGGGCTTCCACCCGCCGCCTTACTTCGTCTACTGCCGAGGCATCGGCACCCAGCCAGCGGTCGATGCGCGTGGCACGGGCGGCACCGTAAAGTAACACCCCCAGCCAGAGATTCGCCACCAGCACATCGACGGTGACAATAGCCGAAAAGAGGGCATTACTGGGCTGGAATACTTCTTTGAGTGCCGTTTGGTTAGCTCCACCACCAATCCAGGTGCCTGCCAGCGTAGCCAGTCCGCGCCAAACGGCATCAGGCCCCTGCCCACCCACCAGCGACGGAGCTACGTGCGCCAGCGTCCAGACAGCCAGTGGCCCACCCACCATGATACTCACCGCCGAAGCCGCGAACATAATTACGGCAGTTCGCCCCAACCGCCGGAACGCGCGGATGTCGATACCGAGCGTAAACAGCACCAGACTACAGGGCAGCAGCACCCGCGTCACCACCGCGTAGAGCGAATCAACCGCCATGGGATCGACCAGTTTGGCGGTGTTCAGCAGCGACGGCAGGAAATAGCAGAGGAGGGTAGTGGGTACGATCTCGTAAAATCGTTTCCAGAAAGGCCGCGCACTGTTGGCGGTAGTAAGCACCCCCGCGATGATGCAGAAGAGGATGCCGAGGAGGATGGTGGGTTGCATTGAGAAGTCGTAAGTCAGGGAGTCGTAAGTAGCTTCGCGCTCCATCACTCTTCCAAACGGATGAACAGAGCGCGAAGCTACTTACGACTCCCTGACTTACGACTTGTCATAAACAAACAACGCCGGCCTCAACCTGAGCCGGCGTGTCGTAATTACACTTCATCAACAAACTAAAAACCAAGCCGGAACACCGACGGTCCGCCGGCGGCGCCTAGCCGCTGCGGCATGAGCTGTAGGAGGGGGATTCGAACCACCCACGGTGCGGTTAGCTACAGTACAACTTCTGGTGGTCAACCCCAGTCGCTCTTAAGAAACGAGTTCCGCAAAGCGGCATTATGCTGCGTTTATCCCTTATCACCACCCCCGAGACAGGAGGGCACGTCTGCCAGTTTCGACACCCTACAATGAAAAAGAACCTTGTCCCGTTTTTACTTGCGGGCTGTCTCACGGCCCGATTAACTTGACAAAACAAAGATAGCAGCGATTTCGGTGTTTTTGCAAGTATTCTATAAATATTCCTCAAAATTTATCGCATTTTTAAAAATAAGCTATATTTGTTACGAACTCGTCAAAAAATAAATGGAAAAGGGGGGCAAAAATTTTGAAATTGATAATGTCGATCTGAAAATCCTGAATCTGCTCATGCAGGATGCCACGATGGCCTACACCGAAATTGGCAAGCGAATCTTCGTTTCGGGCGGAACGGTGCATGTGCGCATGAAAAAGATGGAAGATATGGGCATCGTGCGCGGTTCGCAGCTCATCATCGACCATACCAAACTTGGCTGGGACATCAGCGCCTTCCTGGGTATCTATCTGGACAAGAGTTCATTATACGAAGAGGTGGCGGTACAATTGATGAAAATCCCCGAAGTAGTCAACGTCCACTACACCACAGGCATCTACAGTATCTTCGCCAAGATCGTTTGCCGCGACACCATGCACCTGCGCCAGGTATTGCACGATAAAATTCAGAAAGTGAGCGGCATCCAACGCACCGAGACGTTCATCTCGCTCGAAGAAAGCATCAACCGCCCCGTTCCCTTCGCCGACACCCACGTGGCCGAGGTCGTAGAATAAAGATATGGCCCTCCTCCCCTACTATGGCCGTCTACGCGACGGGTTGAACTTCGCCCGGAAACTCACGCCCCGGCGGGTGGGTAATGCCCTGCGCGTACTGACCAGCTTCTACGCCTCGCGCCGGAGTGGCCAACCCGACCAACGCGGCCTGCCCGTGTCGCTGTCCGTCGAGCCAACTACGTCATGCAATCTGCGCTGCCCCGAATGCCCCAGTGGCCTGCGGTCGTTTACCCGGCCCACGGGTATGCTCGGCGAAGAACTGTTCAAACGCACCATCGACGAACTGCACGATACCTTATTATACCTGATCTTCTATTTCCAGGGCGAACCCTACCTACACCCCCAGTTTCTGGAGCTTGTTCGCTACGCCGCCGACCGAAATATCTACACCGCCACCAGCACCAACGCCCACTACCTGACAGACGAGAACGCCCGCAAAACCATTGAATCGGGCCTCGACAGGCTGATTATCTCCATCGACGGCACCACGCAGGACGTGTATGAGCAGTACCGGGTGGGTGGTAAACTGGATAAGGTGCTGGACGGCACGCGCAATCTGATTCGCTGGAAAAAGGAATTAAAGTCGGCCACACCACACGTGATCTTTCAGTTTCTGGTGGTAAAGCCTAATGAACACCAGATTGCCGAGGTGCAGCAGCTTGCCCGTGACATTGGCGTGGACGAGGTGAAGCTGAAAACGGCGCAGATTTACGACTACGAACACGGCTCGGACCTGATGCCGACCATCGAAAAGTACAGCCGCTACGCCAGGAAAGCCGACGGCACTTTCGGCGTGAAAAACGCCCTCCTGGATCACTGCTGGCGGATGTGGCACTCCTGCGTGATGACCTGGGACGGACGAATCGTACCCTGCTGCTTCGACAAAGACGCCGACCACCAACTCGGCACCTTGCAAGACAATACCTTCCGCGACGTCTGGTTCAGCCCCGCCTACCGCCGTTTCCGCCAAACGCTGATTCAGCACCGCGCCGAGATCGATATGTGCAAAAACTGCACCGAGGGCGCTAAGGTATGGGCGTAACTTAAAGTTTTCAGTTTATAGTTTTCAGTTGCGGTTCCGGTCTGAGCTGACGCGAACATACGCTTATGCCAGCCAGACCGGAACCTCAACTGAAAACTATAAACTGAAAACTGAAAACTCTTTTTGTGAAACATTTTCGTGAAACATTACTTGGAAAGGTAGTTTCGTTCCGGCATCTTTGACCCTGCAACGAACAGTCACATGGGTAAAGTTATTGCCATTGCCAACCAGAAGGGTGGCGTCGGTAAAACCACAACAACAATCAACCTCGCGGCCAGTTTGGCGGCCCTCGAATTTCGGACGCTCATCGTCGACGCTGATCCACAGGCGAACTCAACTTCCGGGCTGGGCTACAACCCGAAGGAGATTGAGAACAGCATCTACGAATGCATGATCGAAGACGTGCAAACGCGCGATGCCATCATTCAGACCGACTTCCCAAACCTGGATCTGCTGCCTTCGCACATCGATCTGGTGGGTGCCGAAATCGAGATGATCAACCTGCAAAACCGGGAAGACAAGATGAAAGAGGCCCTGAACCGGATACGTGACGACTATGATTTCATCATCGTTGACTGCTCCCCGTCGCTGGGTTTGATCACCATCAACAGCCTCACCGCCGCTGATTCGGTCATTATTCCGGTACAATGTGAATATTTTGCGCTGGAAGGGCTGGGTAAACTGCTCAACACGATCAAGATTATTCAGTCGCGGCTCAATACAAATCTGGCCATCGAAGGTATTTTGCTCACGATGTACGATCTGCGCGTTCGGCTCTCCAATCAGGTGGTTGGCGAAGTGACCTCGCACTTCCAGCACATGGTGTTCAGTACGATCATCCCGCGCAATATCCGCCTGAGCGAATCACCCAGTTTTGGCGTACCCGTGCTGGCGCAGGATGCCGACAGTAAGGGAGCCATCAGCTACCTGAATTTAGCCCGCGAAATACTGGCCAAAAATGGCCTGATGCCGCAAGAGACAATTTAAAAAAGGGTTTGATGTCAACCATCTTTTCATGATGAACACCACAAATGCAAAACCGGGGGGCACCAAACCCAACAAACTGACTGGCCTGGGCCGGGGGTTGGGCGCACTCTTGCAGGACAGTGAAAACCGGCAGGCCAAACCCTCGCCCTATGAGTCGATCAGCACCATGACCGAAATTGGTCTGGAGCAGATTGAAACAAACCCCTTCCAACCCCGTACCCGCTTCGACGAGGAGGCGCTGAATGATCTGGCCGACTCAATTCGGGTGCAGGGCATCATTCAGCCCATTACCGTGCGGCAACTGGGCAAAGATCGTTACCAGCTTATTTCGGGCGAACGGCGTTTGCAGGCATCCAAGTTGATCGGGATGTTGCACATTCCAGCCTACGTGCGCACCGCCAACGACCAGCAGATGCTGGAAATGGCCCTGATCGAGAACATTCAGCGCGAAAACCTGAACTCAATTGAAATTGCCCTCTCCTACCAGCGCCTCATCACCGAGTGCAGCCTGAAACAGGAAGAACTCGGCGAGCGCGTGGGCAAAAATCGGACTACCGTCAACAACTACATCCGGTTGCTCAAGCTGCCCCCCGTTGTTCAGGCCTCTCTGCGCGACACCCGGATTTCGATGGGCCACGCCCGCGCGATCATCAACATCGACAATCCAGACGTGCAAATCAAACTCTTCAACAAAATCATTGAAGAGGACTGGTCGGTGCGGAAAGTGGAAGAAGCCGTACGGAACCTGTCGATGGCCGATGAAGCCACTCCAGCCCGCAAAATCACCCTGCCCAAGCAGGAAATGCGCAGCCTGCAATTCAAATTATCGTCGATGTTTGGCACCAAAGTGATGATCAAAGCCGACGATAAACACACGGGCGAAATCAAGATTCCGTTCACGTCGCAGGAAGATCTTGACCGGATTCTGAACGTGTTGAATTACTCGGCTTAAGGTTTTTTAAGCCCCCACAGCAGCCATTCCAACCGGCGCGTTCGTTACCCGTGTAGTGTTTACCAACGGACGTCCGCGCCGGTCGCGTCAATACCGAGTCTCTCAGTGAATCATCTTTTTCTTCGTTCGGGCCTGTTCGGGCTGTGTTTGTGGCTGGGCCTGCACGTACCCACGTGCGCCCAAACGCCCGACACTACCCGACCATCTCCGGTGGGGCGATTCCCCGTGATTCGGCAGGATTTACCCGCCGACACCATCAGGCCCGATGTAGTGGAATACGATACCCTCTCGGCAGATACCCCCGTCCCCGACACGCTGACCTTGTCGGATTCGGCCAATGCCAAAATCAGGAAAATAATCCCCAAACGGGCGGCGCTGCTCTCGCTGATGTTGCCCGGCGCAGGTCAGTACTATAATGGCCAAATCTGGAAGATTCCGGTCATCTATGCCGGATTTACCACATTTGGCATACTCATCGGTCGTTTCAACGGACAATACGTTGAATTTTTGAACGCCTACACGCAGGCTTACAAGCAGCCGGGCACCGACCCGCGTGCTAAAAAGGCCTATGTTAGCAGTCTGGACCGTGATCTGGATCTCAACCAGCTACAACGTGGCACCGAATTTTACCGCCGCTGGCGCGACTACAACTACATTTTTACGGCCCTATTCTGGACATTGAACATAGTAGATGCCAACGTAACGGCCCACCTGAAAACGTTCGATATTTCCGACAGCCTGACCCTACGCTACAACCCCGTCATTATTCCTTCTTCGGTGGGCATGGTGCCGGGCATCAGCCTCAGGCTGGCTTTCCGGAAATGACACTAGCTACACGACAATGAACATTCTCCTGATGGGCTATGGCAAAATGGGCAAAACCATTGAACAGGTTGCCCTTGACCGTGGCCACACCATTGTGGGCCGTATCGACGTTAACAACCGGGCCGATATGGATCAACTTGCCGATGATGCTGTCGGCCTCCCGGTTGACGTGGTGATCGAATTTAGCTCGCCCGAAGCTGTGGTCGACAACCTGCGTTGCTGCATTGGCCGGGGTTGGGCGGTGGTGTGCGGCACCACGGGCTGGCTGGACCATCGCGCCGAAATTGAGCATCGGGTACTGGACCGGGGCACGGGTTTTTTCTATGCCTCGAACTATAGCATTGGGGTGAATCTGTTTTTTCGGCTGAACAAAACGCTAGCGAAATTCATGCACAACTACCCCAGCTACCACGTCTCGATGACCGAAATTCACCATATCGAGAAAAAGGATGCGCCCTCTGGCACGGCCATCACTCTGGCCGAGGGCTTGTTGGAAAACCTGCCCCACAAAGGGCGTTGGGCTGTTTCGGAAGCAGGCAAACCCGCCGAAGGCAACACCGACGATGCCATCGTGATTGATTCTGTCCGCGAGGGTACTGTTCCCGGCACGCACATTGTCCGGTTCGAGTCGGATGTAGACCGGATCGAGATTTCGCACATGGCGCACAACCGGCAGGGGTTTGCCCTTGGCGCGGTCATCGCCGCCGAATGGCTCGCCTCCCGGCAGGGCGTGTTTGGGATGGATGATTTGCTGGGCGAATAATTACCTCTCTTCACAATTACCGCCGCCTGCATCGCCTGCTTTTCGTAATTTCGTAGTAACTGATCTTGAACCACGTAAAGACCGTGTCTGAAGTAACAACCAAAACCAAAGCCGACTCGTCGGTAAAGCGCAAGTCGGCCATCCGCGAGTGGTTCGACTCTATTTTATTTGCCGTAGTTGCCGCCACGCTCATCCGCTGGCTATTTATGGAGGCTTTCACCATCCCGACGCCCTCGATGGAGCGGAGCCTGATGGTGGGCGACTTTCTGTTTGTGAGCAAGTTTCACTACGGCACCCGCACGCCCAAAACGCCCTTACAGGTGCCACTGACGCACCAGAAAATCTGGGGCACCAACATTCCGTCGTACCTCGACTGGATTCAGTTACCGCAATTTCGGCTCCCCGGCTTTTCGCACGTGAAAAACGGCGATGTGGTGGTGTTCAACTACCCACCCGAAGACCAATACCCCACCGACCTGAAAACCAACTACATCAAACGCTGCATGGGTATTGCCGGTGACGTGCTGGAGGTAAGGCACCGGGCCGTTTATATAAATGGGAAAGCCGCCGAAGTGCCCCCATTTTCGCAGCAGACGTACTATATCTACACGAAGAAAACCGATTTGGATGATGCGTTTTTCCGGCAATACGAGATCATCAACGACTATAATCCCGAAACGGGACCGACCAATTGGCAGCCGTTGCAACAGCTAAACGACTCGACGAAGACGAACGAACTGGTTGGTTATCAGGTACGTACTACCGAAGACGTGGTGGCTCAGTTGAAAAAAATGGATTGGGTGCGCGAGATCGTTGCCGCCGACGAGTTGCCACAAGCCACGCCGTCGCCCTATTCACAGCCGCTGTATGGTAGCAAGCAGTTCAACTGGACCGTCGATAATTTTGGGCCAGTTACGGTGCCAAAAGAAGGAGCCACCATTCAACTCGATGCCAAAAGCATTGCGCTTTATGGGACAGTTATTCAGAAGTACGAAAGCAACAAAAACGTGGTCCTCACCGATAGCACCGTTTCGGTGGATGGCAAGGCCATTACGGCCTATACCTTCAAGCAGGATTACTACTTCATGATGGGCGATAACCGCCACAATTCGCTCGATTCGCGGTATTGGGGCTTCGTGCCTGCCGACCACATCGTGGGTAAAGCCGTCTTCATCTGGATGTCGATTGACCCAAACCCCGCTAACGCTGCTAACAAAATCCGCTGGAACCGGCTGTTCAGTGTAGTACATTAAAAGCCCCCCGACCCCCGAAGGGGAGGTCAGTGCTACAAAAAAAGCTCCGCTAGATTATCTAGCGGAGCTTTTTTTGTAGCACTGACCTCCCCTTCGGGGGTCGGGGGGCTTTACTCCTCCGCGTGCAGCCAGGTTTTTTTGGCGAGCAGGGTTTCCTCGTCTTCCTCGTGTTCGGGGTCGGGAATACAGCAGTCAACGGGGCATACGGCAGCGCACTGCGGCTCTTCGTGGAAGCCCTTACACTCGGTACACTTGTCGGTCACGATATAATAAAACTCATTCGACACCGGCGTTTGTGGGGCTTTGCCCGCCACAACCGTACCGTCGCCAAAATCTACTTCGGTGAGGGAGGTTCCGCCGCCCCACGTCCATTCCACACCCCCTTCGTAGATAGCTGTGTTAGGACATTCGGGTTCGCAGGCACCACAATTGATGCACTCCTCGGTAATCATGATAGCCATAATCAGGTCAAGTTAGCTGGCAAATACCGGCACATATTAAACAGACAACAAATATAACTATTTTTAGTTGGGCGGAAGGCGAAAAAGTTGGCTGTCTAACGGAGCTACTACCCACTGCTACTCCCTTCCTCTTCCAGCCTTTTCTTCTCTTCCTTGTCGCGGCGCTTTTGTTCGCGGCGTTCCTGCCGTAGTTGCTTGCGGGTTTTCACCGTGTCGGCAGACGCGGGAACCTCGGCGGGGCGTTCGGGGGTGGGGCGGACTACGGGGGCTTCGGGAGCGGGTTCAGCGGCGGGCTTATCGTCGTCGCGGTTGCCGTTGATGAGCTGCTTGAACAGATCGTCCATACCGTCGCCATCGGCGGGGTCATTGCTCAGGCTGTCAGATTCCATGCCCTCTATTGGGGCTACCTGCTGGCGAAGACCTTCGCGGAGGCGCACATCATAGAAACCGTAGGCTCCGCTATCTGGCTGAGTAAGACCACGTTTAGCCATAATACGGCCAATGATTTTGAAATAGCCACGCACGTTTCTGACCTGGAGCGACCCGTCGGACTGGAAATGGGACAGTGCTTTTTTGGGGCTGGGAATGACGAACGCCAGGAAAATACTTTCACCCAGATTCAGTTCGGCGGGTGTTTTGTCGAAATAATAGCGGGCGGCTTCACCGATGCCATAGACATTTTTGCCCCATTCGATGATGTTGAGGTACACCTCATACATCCGCTCTTTGGGCACGAGCCGCTGGTTCTCCATCAGCCACACAATCAGGATTTCTTCGACCTTACGCGCCAACGTTTTGTTCCGATTGAGGAACACGTTTTTCACCAACTGCATCGACACCGTACTGGCTCCGCGCTTGAATGCGCCCGCTTTATAGTTGGTGGCAATAGACACCCGGAAGGCTTTTTCATTAAAGCCTTTATGCGTGAAAAAATTGTAATCTTCCGAGGTGAGCACCGCATTCCGCAAGTCGGGCGCGATGTAATCGAAGGGGGTATAATCTGGGTTATCAGGGCCAACCGAGATGTTGCGGGCGGGCTTATCTTTTTCGTAGGGCGTGTAGACGAACGGCCGGTTCATCTGCGTGAAATCGGTACGGCCCATGCGCAGAATCTTGAAGTTGTCGGCGGTCAATCCCGAATTGAACTTCACGGAATCGGGCAGCGACGTATCGAAATTGACGTTGAGGTCGTAGCGCAGCTTACCCGACACCTTCATACCGTCGAGCGACTGGAACAGCCCCTGCGGAAAGGAGTTGAACAGGGCCTGCGCATCGAGTGGGTCGGTGTGGAGTTGCACGTCGAAGACCTTATTGGGCGTAAGCGTATATTTCACGAATGGCCGCGCTTTTATCTCGCCCAGATACAGCGTCGAGCTGCTATCGATACCCACGTAATTTTTACCCACAAATACATTAGCATCCATCGCCGCATGGGGCATCACCACGTCCGACGGTGACAGCGCCGGGTGGTTCAACCGCAAATTACTCACCGAACCGGCCCCTTCGAGCCTGAATTCGCCGCCCGACCGGTCCACGTCGCGGAGTGCGAAATGGAGCGTGTCAGCTTGTGCTTTCAGCTTAAATCGCTTCTCTAAGTACCTTATTTCCAAAGGCTTACCATCGGCGTATAGATTCAGATTATACTCCTTGTCCGACGGTGACGCCGTGCCCGTAACGTGCCACATGGCCTCGTAGCGGTTCAGGCGTAACGTGGAGGATACGGCCTCGTTGTCAATCTTAAAGACATCGGCCAGCAGCGTAATCTGGGTCGAATCGTCGATAAGGCGCAAGTCGAGATTGGTAATATCGAGGTCATCGGGCACTTTGGTCAACAGGTTGTTGATCAGTTTCTCGGCTACGTCTGAGAGGTCGGTGCGGCGGGTGGTCCGGGTGGAATCGGTACGGCGGCGTTTAAGAATGGTGTCGAGGTTGGTGAGTGAATCGCGTTTCACCACCTGCACAAAACCGTCGCGCAGGGTCAGGTTCGAGAGGGCCACGTTGCCGAATACAAGGGGCAAGAGGCGTACCCCTACCGACACATTGTTGAGCCGCACCAGGCTGTCGCGGCCTTGTGGTACGACCGATATGTTGGTGAGGGCCAGCTCAGTAAGGCCAGTGAATTTGACAGAACCGATGCCTACCGTGAGGGCGTAGTCGCGTTTGGCTTTCTTGACGGCCTTATCAAGCACGAGGGTAAGTAGTCGTTCGCGTTGCGAATACGCAACACCGGCCCCGATAGCGCCCAGCAGCGCCAGGGTCAGTAGCGTCCAGCCCGTGTAGCGCAGGACCTTGCGTTGGTTAATTGGCATTGTATGAGATACGAATCGGGCAAAAATACGGATTTCAGGAGGAAGGTTGATTTAAGGGGAACGCGGATTTTTTGTTTAGCGGACGGGGCCGCCCGTGCGGTGGTACTCCGCTGTGAGATTGAGTTAATACCCGTCTGCTCTCCCCCAGCGGAGCAACGATCCACTAAACAGTAAAAAAGGTATTATCCGTTGCCGATCGAGCTTCAGACAATACCTTTTATAACTATCTGACAGCTAATTGGTTAACGCCCGCCCAACGGAAACAGGTAGCCTACGGAAAGTTGCCCAACCACGGGTTTGCCCGGCACATTAGCAAACTCGGTTGTGCCGCTGTTGTCGCCCAACGCATAATAACCCCGCGCTTCGACGGTGAATTTGCCTGGCCCCATGGGAAATCCCATACCAATGCCCAACGCACCACCGTAGCCAATAGAGGTAGTTTGTGCATCAACAGCATAGGTGCCATATGGACCTACGTTGACAAAAAAGCGGGGGCGGCCCTGCTGCCCAAACTGGAACTTAACCAGCAACGGCACGACCAGACTACTTACCGAGACATTATCATTTGTAAGCGTACCCGGATTGAGCACTTTCACATAATCCTGCTGGAAATTAATCTCTGGCTGGAAGGCAATCCCGCCCCGCCCGAACAGGAACACGATGCCCCCATGAAAACCGTAGATTGGGTCGATAGTGAAACCAGCGGGTTGGTCGAGCAGGGTACTATAATTACCTCCTGCCCGCACGCCAATGTGCATTTTGGCTTCGGAACCAGCATTTTCCACGCCATAGCGATTCGCGGCACGGGTGGCCGTCTCGTCGGCACTGCGTCCGTTGGTGGCGTCGGCATCGGTCGGTTTGGCCCCTTTCGCCTTGCGGCTATTTTTGCCGGTGGTTTCAATGGTAGCTGGCCTGGCTTTCACGCCGTGCAGTTCGTCATACATCTGTTGTTGTTTGACGGGGTCTGTCGGCTCGGTGGTTGCCGCCGTGCTGGGGTATTCAATCGGGGCCATGGTGGTCGACTGGTAGCGGGTCAGCGTACTGGACTGCGGTTTGGTGGGGGCCTTCCTGACGGCAACGGCGGCAGCGGGCTTACGGGTGGTGGGCTTCTTTTTAGCCGTCGTTTTTTGCTGGGCCATGCCAAACGTGGTCGTGAAAAGCAATACCAGGGCGACGAAGAGTGCTCTCATGTGTCGATGTGGGTGTTTAGTTGGAACAAAGTTGTCCTATTCCTACAGGAGTTACTAGCTGATTTGAGGAAACGGCCAAAATAAGCAGGTATCTCGACAATCGATTCGTACGAAAGTTTAAACAAGCAACGCGCTAACTGATTTAGTAAGGTAAACCGAACTCTATTCTATGACGACCGAACATCCTAAAACTGCCTTGATAACGGGTGCCAACAAAGGTATTGGCTTTGAAGTGGCCCGTCAGTTGGCTAAACGTGGTTTCGCCGTTTTTATTGGTGCCCGCGACGTAGCCAAAGGCCGTGCCGCCTCCCATTCGCTCTGCGAAGAAGGCTACGAAGCCACGTTTATTCAACTCGACGTGACCGATCCGCTGAGCATCAAACAGGCGGCGGGCACTTTTTCGCAAAAGGCCAGTCACCTCGACGTGCTCATCAATAACGCGGCTATTCTGGAAGACCACGGCGAAAACATCATCAAACTTAACCCAGAGCTGCTGGAACGGGCGTTGAAAACCAACGTGATGGGGCCAATTATGGTGACGCAGGATTTTCTGCCCTACCTGCAACAGAGCGAACACGGCGCTCGCATCATCAACGTGTCGAGCCGGGCGGGGGAACTGTCGTCGATGGAAACATACGCCCCCGCCTACAGTATATCGAAAACAGCCATCAACGCCGTTACCCGCCAGTTTGCCGCTGCGCTGACCAGCCCAGCCATTGCCGTGAACTCGGTTGATCCCGGCTGGGTACGTACCGATATGGGTGGTTCCGGTGCCAGTCGCTCCGTTGAACAGGGAGCGGAAACAATCGTCTGGCTCGCCACCGATGCTCCCGCCACCGAAACCGGCAAGTTCTGGCGCGATAAGCAAGAGGTAGAGTGGTAATTCGTAAATTTCCCCATGTCCTCTCTCCTGCTCCCTGTCTTGTTCCTGGTTGGTCTGATCTACGCCTCGGTGGGGCATGGCGGGGCTAGTGGCTATATCGTGGCCATGACGCTGCTGGGCGTGGCACCCGACGAGATTAAGCCCACGGCGTTGTTGCTGAATTTGTTCGTGTCGTCGGTAGCGTTTTTTCAGTACTACCGGGCGGGGCATTTCCGGTGGGCTACGTTCTGGCCATTCGCCATCAGCAGCGTGCCAATGGCCTTTGTGGGCGCCCGATTGCCCCTGTCCGACACGCTTTATAAACAACTATTGGCGGGCTGTCTGCTCCTGCTCATTGTGCGACTGGTGTGGTCTACAAAGGCCAGCGAGGCATCACAGAAGCCTATTCCGCTGGGGGTGGGACTGGTGGTGGGTGGCTGCGTAGGGCTGCTATCGGGCATGTTGGGCATTGGCGGAGGCATCATTCTCAGCCCGTTGCTGCTGATTTTCAACTGGGCTACCATTCGCCAAACGGCGGCTACGTCGGCGCTGTTCATCTTCGTCAATTCGGTGTCGGGGCTGGTGGGGTTGCTTACCAAAGGCTACAGCCCGGCTCCGGAACAATACACCTGGATTGCGGCGGCGTTTGCGGGCGGGCTAGTGGGCGGCTACCTCGGCAGTCACCGATTCAGCGTGCCCGTTTTGCGCTACGTATTGGCGGTTGGCGTGGCCATTGCCTGCGTGAAACTGCTGATTTAACCAGACCCCTGCCCTAACGGACCACCACATAAGTAGGGGGAACTAAAGGTCTGGTGATGGGTTTATGCCCATGAATCGAATACTAAAAACGACATAAACAACGTACGATTATGGCAGCAGGATCACATGCAATTGAAGCCACTGACGCGAACTTCAACGACCTTATCAACTCAGACATTCCTGTATTGGTTGACTTCTGGGCGGAGTGGTGCGGCCCCTGTAAAATGATTGGCCCCGTAGTGGAACAATTGGCCGCTGAATATGAAGGCAAGGCCGTAGTAGCCAAAATGGACGTTGACCAGAACTCACAGGTTCCCGGTCAGTTCGGCATCCGCAGCATCCCGACATTGATGGTCTTCAAAAATGGCCAGATGGTTGATAAAATTATCGGTGCCGTACCCAAATCGGTGCTCGAAGAAAAGTTGAAAGCCCAACTTGTGCCGCAGGCATAAGAATAAAGCATACTATGTTGAAAAGGGCCAGTTCCACGCGGAATTGGCCCTTTTTTCATCCCGCCGAATAGAACACCCGCTTTACACGTTCGCTGATGCCGGTCAGCACCTCATACGGGATCGTGCCCATCTGTTGGGCAAGTAGGGTGACGGGCAGGTTCGGTCCGAAGATTTCGACGCGGTCACCTTCGTTGGCCGACGCATGGCTCACGTCGATCATGGTCATATCCATACACACGTTGCCTACCGTGGGGCAAAGCACCCCATTCACCCACACCGTTCCCGCGCCCTTGCCAAGCCGCCGGTCGAACCCATCAGCGTAGCCAATGGCGAGCGTGGCAATGCGGGCATCATGTTCAAGCAGGCCACTCCGGCTGTAGCCCACACTCTCTCCTGCTTTCACGGTTTTTATCTGGCTAATGGTGGTGCTCAACGTACCTACCGTCCGCACCCGGCTGGCCTCCAGTTGGCTGCTCTCCACGCCGTAGAGGCCAATGCCCACCCGCACCATATCGAGCGTGTATTCGGGGAAGCGTACGATCCCCGCCGAGTTGAGCAGGTGCCGCACGGGCCGGTAACCCAGCCCCGCTTCCAGCACCGACACCGCCTCGGTAAACGTATCGGCCTGTTGCCGCGAAAACTCGTTGAAACGGGCTTCGTCGGCCCCCACCAAATGGCTGAATACCGTGGCGACACGCCAATCAGGATGTTGTTTCAGGTAAGCCACCACCGCAGGCAGTTCGTGGGGCAAAAAACCCAGCCGGTGCATACCGGTATCTATTTTGATGTGGAAATCGCCCCTGGGTCCCCATTCCTGCAACAACCCCATACTATAAATCTCCGGTTCTAACTGATTGTCAATCAGCGCCTGGAATGTTTCGGGGGCGGGATTCATGACCATGATGGGCAGCGTGACACCCCGCTGCCGCAAAAAAATACCCTCGTCGGCGTAGGCCACGGCGAGGTAGTCGACGCGGTGAAACTGGAGCAGCCGGGCCACTTCGGCGCTGCCACTGCCATAAGCAAAGGCCTTCACCATCACCATGAGCCGGGTTTGCGGACCCACTTTTTCGCGGTAATAATTTAGGTTGTGCGTCAGCGCGTCAAGGTCGATGTGAAGGGACGTGCCATGTACTTTTTCCTGCAACCGGTTCACGATCCGTTCAAACGAAAACGCCCGTGCGCCTTTAATCAGCACGACATTATCCTGCAATGAATCGACCGGAAACTGGGCCAGGAATGCAGCCGTGTCAGGATAGAAAAAAGTCTTTCCAGCGAAAAAACGGGTATTTCGGCCAATAACCGGGCCAATGCCAATCACCTGCGAAACACTCTGTTCGGCCAGTAATGCGCCAATGAATGCGTATAAATCGGCTTCATCCTGTCCCGATTGCAACACGTCTGACAGGATCACGGTTTTGTTAAGGCGGCTACTTTGCTGCTTCTGAAAATCGAGCGCCAACCGCAGCCCGGCCACGTCGTTATTATACGAATCGTCGATGAGGACGCAGCGGTTAATGCCCTGCTTCAGTTCCAGCCGCATCTGTACCGGACGTAGCCGGGCCACGCGCCGGTTCAGTTCGTCGGCGTCGATTTCTTTTACAGAAAGCAGCGTAATCAGCGCATGGGTCAGGTTCTCGACCGAAGCCGCGTCGGCAAATGGCGTTTGTATGGTCCATTCCCGATTATCAGTCCGACGGATTAGTGTGAGTTGATCACCCTGTAGTTTCGCCCAAAATACTGCTTTCGGGTGCCCTTCCGCCGACCAGCCGATGTATTGCGCACCGGGATTGACGGCCCGCAACACAATATCGACTTCGCTAGCAACCACCTCATTATCAGGGCAATAAATCAGTGTTTTCACCCGCGTGAAGAGCCGTAGTTTCTCGGCCACCTTCTGCCGAAGCGTCTTGAAACCCTCATCATGGGCCGTGCCGATGTTGGTCAGAATACCAATGGTCGGTTGGATGATCGCTTCCAGCGCGGCCATTTCCTGGGGCCTTGATATGCCCGCCTCAAACACGCCGATGGTATCGGCCACCGTAAGTTGATGCACCGACAAGGGCACACCCACCTGCGAGTTATAACTTTTGGGCGACCGGGCCACCACAAAATCGGGCTGTGGCGACCCACCACTGAGCAGTTGGGCGAGCCACTCTTTCACAATGGTTTTGCCGTTGCTGCCCGTTATGCCCACCACCGGAATAGCAAACTGCTGCCGATGTTCTGCCGCCTGTTGCTGCATAAATGCCAGCACATCTGACACGGCAATAAACTCAGCATCAGCGAATTGGGCCGCCTCTGCCACGGGCCGGTCGACCACAAATTGCCGAACGCCCTCCGCATAGAGGTCACTAATAAACCGGTGCCCGTCGTGGTGATCGCCGCGAATGGCGAAGAAGACGGATTGTGTCGGCACCAGTACCTGCCGCGAGTCGGTAAGCCAGAATGGGTTTATGCCCTTCATATCCACTTTTGCCGCCGGAAATAGGCGAGCATACCCACAAAAATGGCTCCCATGATGCCAAGTACCCAGAAATAGCCCGTACGGGTGCGGAGTTCGGGCATATTGTCGAAGTTCATACCGTAAATACCCACGATGAAGGTCAGCGGCAAAAAGATCGACGACATCACTGTCAGCGTTTTCATCACCGAATTCATCCGGTTGCTCGTCGTGGACAGGTACACATCGAGCAGGCCGGGGATGAGTTCGCGGTAGGTATCCAGCGTATCCACAATCTGGTTAACGTGGTCGGCCAGGTCACGCAGAAAGGGGTCGGTATGATCCTGAATCAGGGCCGATTCTTCACGTTGGAGCGCACTGAGCATATCGCGGAGGGGCGATACGTAGCGGCGCATGATCGTGATTTCGCGCTTGAGGGCATAGAGCATACTCAGCGTTTCGCGCCCGGCCAGTTCCTGCACAATGCGATCTTCGACACCATCCAGTTTCTCGCCGATATTGTCGAGGACCACAAAATAATTGTCCACCACCAGGTCCATCAGCGAATAGAGGAGATAGTCGGGACCGTTGCGGCGTGTTTTCCCTGCCGAGGCTTTTATGCGAGTCAGCACGGGCGTAAAAATATCGTTGGTGCGTTCTTCCTGAAACGAAATCAGAAACGATGGCCCCAGCACAAAGCTGATGTGCTCGGCGTCTACTTCGTGCTGCCGGGGGTCGTGATGCAGCATCTTCATGGTCAAATAA
>JBBRMP010000053.1:0-27544 GCA_038230755.1 Cytophagales bacterium
AGCAAGTTACTAATTTTTCTAATTTATGAGTTAAACTAAGCAAAAATATTAATGTGCTGATAATCAACTACTTGACTTTTAGACATTAAATACTTTTGCGATTTTTAACTTTGCAAGTGCTTGATTATCAGTTCAGTGGAATACCTAAACAGTTACATTTTTCCTTTGCTTCCGGCAAAACCCGGCCAGATCTCTGCATCATGCCCAAACGCAAAGCCGATTGATTAGCCGACGAGATCGTAGTGCAGGACGTTCCTATAACAACCATTGAAATCCTCTCGCCGGAATAGAGCCTAAATAGCCTTACTGACCGTATCTACAAAAAACATTTTCCGGCGGGTGTCAAAACGGTTTGGCTGGTAGTGCCAACTGTACAGACTGTGTCTATTCTGCTGCCCGACCGTCGGCAGGTTAACTTCGCCAGCGGTACTATCATTGACCCCGTAACGGGTATTCAACTTGAGTTAAGTGCTATTTTCGAGGGCTAGACTCACTCACTCCGCAAGGTCTTCACCGGGTCCAGCATGGCGGCGCGAATGCTTTGGTAACTCACTGTCAGAAAGGCGATTAACAGGCATAAGCCACCGGCTAATACAAACATCCACCACCCGATGTTGACCCGATAGGCGAAGCTTTGCAGCCACCCGTCCATGGCCCACCACGCCAGCGGACTAGCCAGCACAATGCCCGCCAGCACCAGTTTCACAAAGTCGCGGGAGAGCAGCGCCACAATACCCGCCACGCTGGCACCCAGCACCTTACGAATGCCGATCTCCTTTGTGCGCTGCCCCACCGATTGCGCCATGAGGCCATATAATCCCAGGCAACAGATCAACAGGGCGACGGTCGTGAACGCGTTTACCAGCCGCCCCACCAGCGTTTCGGTTTCGTAGAACCGCGCTACCTGCTCGTGGAGCCATTCGTGTTCAAACACCTCGTTAGGGTACAGGCTTTGCCAGACTTTCCGGATATGGGCCATAGTCTGCGTGGGGTTTACGCCCGAAACACGGATGCCCGCCTGCGCATACATAGCTGGGAACGTGGTGATCACGCAAGGCTCGATCTGGTCACGCAGCGACTTCTGGTGGAAGTCACGAACCACCCCCACGATGGGCAACGATACCGGCGAGAGGTAGTACTGCATCGGTTTACCCAAGACCTGTTTAGGGTCTCGAAAACCGAGTTTGTGTGCCAACGTTTCGTTGATAACATACTCGCGGATACTGTCGGAGGGCATGAGGTTACGACCAGCAACGAGGTGTAACCCATAGGTGGTGAGGTAGTTAGCGTCGGCCAGCCGTTCGCGGATGGGGTAGGGTTCCCAGTCGGCTTTGCCATTGAATTTGAACTGACCGCCGTAGTTGAGGGCATTGGCGGGCGACCGATGCTGGATGCTCACCGATTCAATACCGGGGTATTGCAATAGCCGCTGCCGGAAGGCTTCCTGCGAGGTCTTCTTTTTATCAGGCAGCCCCACCATCACCACATTGTCTTTGCGGAAACCGAGATCGGCTTGTTGGAGGTAATGTACCTGCCGGGCCACCACCAACGCCCCGATCAGCAGTGTGTTACAAACCGCAAACTGCACTACCACCAGCACCCGCCGCAGGGCAAACCCACCCACCAACCGACCCGCCAACGTACCCCGCAACGCCGAAACCGGGTTAAACCCCGACAACACCACCGCCGGATATGTACCCGCCAGCAGCACCACGCCCACCAGCAACGTACCCACAAAAGCCAGTGTTGGTCCGTCGAGGTGAAGCGAGAGCGGTAGCTGGGTCCAGTTGCGGAAAGTGGGTAACAGGGCCACCGTGAGTAGCCCGGCCAACACCGCTGCCGCCGCCACGACCAGTCCCGTTTCGAGCAGAAACTGCCCCGCCAACTGCGCCCGTGAACTCCCCAGCGACTTGCGAATACCCACTTCTTTGCTGCGCCGGAGGGCCTGCGCGGTGGCCAGGTTCACGAAGTTGATGCAGGCCGCTACTACCAGCAACAGGCCAATCAGCCCCAGCGACCACAGCAGCGACGACCGGATGGACGGGTTGTAATTGATTTTGGCTGTATCGAAATGGACGTCTCGCAGAGGCTGTACCTGGAATTGAATCATGTGGGCCATCGATCCGTAATGCTTTCTGACGAGTGCCGGAAAAGCGTGAGTAATGGTTGCCGTGTCCTTGGCTTGCCGCAGCCGGACGTAGAGGCGGTTAAGACTCACCAGTTGCCACCACTCTTTCTTGTCCAGCGTGGGGTCGTGCTGTTTCAGCGTCGGCATCGAAATAAACAGGCCCAGGTACGTGTCGGTGGGGCCGGGTGGCTCGGCCACGACTGCCGCCACCGTAACGGGCGTACGGTTGTCGAGTAGCAGGCGTTGCCCCATGGGGTTTGCGTTGCCGAAGAATCGTTTCGCCCATGACTCCGTCAGCACGGCGCGGTTGGGTTGGCGCAAGGCCGTGATCGGGTCGCCCTGCAAAGGGCTGTAGGTCAGTACGTTGAACCACTGCGGTTCCACAAATCCAACGCCTTTGTGTTCCCGAAATCGCCTTGGCTCGACCCCCGCGTCGTTGCCAACGCGGATGGTCATTTCCCGAACACCCAATAGAAATGCTGCCTGTTCTACCTGCGGATAGTCGCGCCGCAAGACCTCGGCCAACGGTTGCGGCGCTTCGGGATTGCGTTCAATCGACCCATCATCGAGATGCACATCCGTCGTAATGCGGACGATGCGGTTGGCGTGGGTGTGGTAGCGGTCGGTACTGAGGTGGTGTTCAAGGAAGAGGAAAATGAGCAGTCCCCCGGTCAGGCCAATGGTCAGTCCGGTGATGTTGAGCAGGGTATAGCTGCGTTGCGCCCGCAGGTTGCGCCAGGCGATTTTAAGGGTATTCTGGAGTTGGTCGGCATTGAAAAAAGGGGCGGTTGGCTCGTTCGCCTGCGGCAGTCGCCGGATGGCCGAGGGCCGGACAAAGCCCAGCACCTCGCGGAAGTAGCGCCAGTTGGCCCGGCGGCGACCCAGGCGTTCAACCTGCCAGTGGTACTCCTCGTGCAGGTCGCCCAGGATTGATTCGAGCAGGTGCGGGGCCACAAACCAGGCCAGTAATCGGTCGGCCAGCCGGGGTGCGGTGTGGCCATTCGGGCGGGAATCAGGATTTTTCATACGCTGAGGACGGAGTTTATGGGTGTTTGAAGGCGGGTCCAGAGAGTAGCCCGCACGACCTGAATTTCCTGCAACGTGCGCTGTCCGTAGGCTGTGACCGTGAAGAGCCGTTTGCGGCGACCCCCGCGTTCGGGCGTTGGCTCACCCATCTGCGATTCCACCATACCTTTCTCTTCCAGCCGTTGCAGAGCGGCATGAATTTGGTTGAGCCGCACGTCGCGCCCCGACTCGTCAATGATTTCGTGGGTAATGGCCACTCCATAGGCCTGCCCCTGCAAGGCCAGCACGGCGGTAGTGAGCAATACAACTTCTTCAAACTCCCCCAAGTAGGTCCGTTTCATACAGGTATTGATTACATCTATTTTTGCTGACCAAATAGGGTGCCAAAACTAAAAAACGGCCAATTTGCTTCGGAATGGCCGTTTTCTGATAAATCATTCAGGCTGGTTTGTCCAGAAACGGACAGCAGAGCGGACAGCCCCGACTCCTAGAGGCAGAGGGTTGCCTACTCTGTCCGCAAACTCTCAACGGGGTTGCGTTGGGCAGCGCGGTAGGTGCGCAGGCCGATGGTGAGGCCGCCAAGCAGGAGCAATACGCCAAAACACAAGCCCAGTGTTTCGAACCCGATGCCGACGTGGTAGGCGAAATTGGCCAGGAACGCATAGCCCGCCAGATAGCCCAGGGGCAGCGCAATGGCGGCGGCGATGAGCAGCAACCGCACAAAATCGTGGGAGAGGAGCCAGATAATCTGCCTAACGTCGGCACCCATCACCTTCCGAACGCCCACTTCTTTCACGCGGGTTTGGGTGTTGTAGGTCACCATGCCCACCATGCCGAGGCAGGCAATGGAAAACGTGAGCAGCAGGAGGAGCGTAATAAAATTGATGTCTTCGGGGTGGCTATGGTGCTGGTACAGCACATCGTCGTACCACATGCCTGCGAACGGTTCGTAGGGGCTAAGCCGTTTCCAGATTCGTTGGGCATCGGCCAGAACAGATGCTTCGGCACCGGGTGCCACGCCCACGGTGAGGTAGCGAAATTGACCCGGCTGATTCAGCAGCAGCAGTGGCTTCACCGACCAGGCAAACGACGTGAACCGGAAATTTTGCAGCACCCCGGCAATCTGCACGTTGGTACTGTCATTGAGCCAAAGTGTTTGCCCAACGGCCTCACGGGCACTTTTCAGGCCAAACGCCTTCACAGCTTCTTCGTTGATAAGCGCAAACGGATAGGCCGAATTGCCTGCCGATGCGGGCAAGTTCTGCCCCGCCAACAAGGTCAGGTTCATGGTCGATACGAACTGCGGATCGACGGACCAGGTAAACGTCAGGGACGAATTGGGGCTGTTGCGTTGCCGTTTCACCAGTTGCGAGCTGCCAAACGAACCGAACAGTTCCGACGTGGCGGCAACGTGTTCAACGCCCGCCAACTGACTCATGGCGTTGGCCAATCGTGGCGCGGGTAGGTTGTCGAGTGGTAGCGTGAGTACCCGTTCGCGGCGGAAACCATAATCGGCGGTGGCCATATAGTTCATTTGCCGACTCATGGAGAGCAGCCCGATCATGGCAATCAATGACACCGAAAATTGAATGACTATCAACGACTTACGTAATGAAATGCCCCGGATGATTCGCAGGCCGGTCTGGCTCCGCAACACCTGCGACGGTTGAAACCCCGATAACACCCGCGCCGGTACGATACCCGCCAGCAAGCCCGCCAACATGCTGAACCCGCCAAAAATGGCCCAGATACGCCACGTCCACTGCACCCCGCCTATAAGCCACTGCTGCACAAAAGCCATTGGTTTCAGTAGCTCCAAAAACACGCCCGCCAACCCCAGCGCCAGCAGCGACAGCACCACCGATTCAGCCATGAACTGCGCCGCCAGTTGCCAGCGCACCGCCCCCGCCACCTTCCGGATGCCCACCTCACGGGCGCGGCTCAGCGACCGGGCCAGCGTGAGGTTGATGTAGTTAAACGCTGCCAGTAACAGCGTTATCAACCCCACACCTGCCTCGACCAGTAGCCCACCGATTGACGGCTCGAAGGTGCCATTCATCAGGTCGCGGCGGGAGGGTGACAACGACGAAAAGGGCTGAATGTGCAGGCTATAGCCCTTTTCGGCGGCAAAATGCAGGCCATTTGTTTCCCGTTTACCCAGCGCAGCAAGCGCCTTTTCGAGCACGTCGGGGGCGGTGCCGAGCCTGAGCAGTACGTAGGTATGGCCGGTTTGGTAGTTGCGCCAGTCGGCGAAGGTGGTCTGCTGCTGACCACTCCACGGCGAGGCCATCGAAAACAACATATCGAACCTCAGATGCGATTTGGTGGGCGTATCGGCCAGCACGCCCGTGACGGTAAATTGGCCCAGCTCCGGGTTTCGCAGCACCTGCCCAACGGGATTTGCCGTACCGAAAAACTTCGCGGCGGTTTCGCGGGTCAGCACCACCGTGTTGGGTTCGGTGGCGGGGTTGCCCGTGGCGAGTTTGTAGTTGAAAATGCGGAAAAACCCCGGATCAACGGCGTAGCAGATCATTTGGAGCCGTTTGTGGTTGCCCGAAAACTCGGCGTAGGTTTTGGCGGCGCGGGCGACTTCGTCCACAAAACCATAGTCCCGTTTCAAGGTGGCAGCCAATGGCATGGGCGAGGTTGCATAGGGTACCACGTTGTTGTTTTTCTCGACCACGTCGGTCAGAATCCGGTACGTACGGTCGCGGTTGGGGTGGAAGTTATCCACATCGAATGCCGCTTTGATGTGGGCAATGGCCAGAAAACACACCACCAGCCCCGACGCCAGGCCGAAGACGTTGATGAACGAAAACAGCTTGTGTTTCCACAAGTTACGCAGCGCGATGACGAGGTAGTTGCGGAACATGGTCGTGTATCTTTGATAAAAAAATAGCGATGGCCTACTGCGATTTTGTGTCTATTTCTCAGTTGGAAGACCAGTTTGGCATCGTTCAGCGTATTGTACGGCTGTTCGATACCGCATTGGCAGTAGTACCCAGCGAGATTCTGCAAAACGATCTCAATGAGTCTGCGTCACTGCCTCTGCTGACCGAAAAAGCCAAATCGGAGATGCTCATCGTTCCCGTTTTTAAGGAACTCCGGCGGCGTAACCGATTTGCCATCAGCTTTTTTTCGGGCTACAACTTCGACGTGAAGCCGGAACAGGGGCTGTCGGGTTTTTGCGATTACCTGTTCACCACCGAGACACAAAGTATTGACATCAAATCGCCTGTTTTTTGCGTAGTTGAAGCCAAGAACCGGATCGTCGAAGAAGGTCTGGCCCAGGCAGGAGCATCTATGCTGGCCGCTGCCCTTTTCAACGAACGGAAAGGATCGCCTGTGCCGGCCATTTACGGCTGTGTGACAACCGGATACGAATGGGTGTTCCTGCGGCTGCACGACAATATTCTTGACATCGACATCATTCAACGGTATTCGCTCGAAGAGCACTCGCTTCCTTACCTGCTGGGCGTTTTGCAGCATATTGTTGAGCAGTTTATTGACACTTCACTCGCTCCGTAAACTCTTCACCGGGTTCACCAGTGCCGCCCGGATGCTTTGGAACGAGACCGTGAGCAGGGCAATGCCGGTTGCCAATGCGCCCGCCAGGGCAAACACGCCCCAGCCAATGTCGATCTTGTAGGCGAAGTTCTGTAGCCAGCGGTTCATGGCGTACCAGGCAATGGGCGAGGCAATGACAATGGCGATCAGCACCAGTTTCAGAAAGTCTTTGCTAAGTAAAGCTGCAATGCCAAATACACTGGCCCCCAGCACTTTACGCACACCAATTTCTTTGGTGCGCTGTTCGGCCATAAACGCGGCCAGGCCAAACAGACCGAGGCACGAAATCAGCACGGCCAGCCCGGCAAACAGGCCAAACACCTGCCCGGCGCGGGTGTCGGCGCGGTAGGAACGGGTGAAAAAATCGTCCATAAACTCATAGTCGAAGGGGGTATTGGGAAAGGAGCGTTGCCAAAGGGCCTCGATGCTTTTCACCGTGGCCGGAATACTACCCGACTGCACCTTCACCGACAAAAATCCTTCGCTGCCGCTGCCGAGGGTGAAGAGCAGGGGTGGAATCATGTTTTTCAGGTTTGTCTGGTGGTAGTCGCCCACGACACCCACCACCGGCCCGCGCTGCGGCACCTCCCGACACCCCCCCGATCCGTCGTACTCGAAGGTGTAGTAGCCCAGCATTTTACCGCTGATGGTGGTCCAGCCAAAGTAGGCCATCGCGGCCTGATTGATCAGGAACGACTTACGGTCTGCCGGGCGGTTCTGGTCGAGGTTGCGGCCCCGCGTAAGCTTGATGTCGAACGTTTTCAGGAAATCACCATCGATGGGTAATCGGCTGATGCCCAGATTGGTAACGCCTTTGGGGGCATAGTCGCTGACCAGCTTGTCGCCGATGAGTAGATCACTGCCCGGCACGCTGTAACTCTGCGACGTCACCCGCACCCCCGACAGCGCCTGCACCTGCTCCTTAAACTGCCGTTTGGCCCCATCCGTGGCGTCGTGGAAATTCAGCACCAGCACCTGATCGCGCCCGTAGCCCAGGTTTTTGTGCTGTATATAATCGAGTTGGTTGTAGATCACCAGCGTGGCCACCAGCATCACGATAGAGACCGTAAACTGCCCTACCACCAGTAACTGCCGCAATTTGGGTCGCTGCCCCGGCACTGCCTGATACGCGCCCTTGAGCACGGCGGCGGGCCGAAAATTGGCCAGCACAATGGCCGGGTAGCTCCCCGCCAGCAGGCACAACGCCAGCAGCCCACCCACCAGCCCCGCCAGCCGGGTCGGCGTGAATAAGTCAGTAAGCTGTATCGTCTTGTCGGTCAGGCTATTAAAGGCGGGCAGAAGCAGGGGGACCAGCAACGCCGTCAAGGCTACCGACAGGCCAATGAACAAGGCAGTTTCGCCCAGAAACTGCCGCCAGAGCTGCCCAAACGTCGAGCCAAGCACTTTGCGCACGCCCACTTCCCGCGCCCGCCTGGTGGCCCGTGCCGTGGCGAGGTTGACGTAGTTGAAGCCCGCCAGCGCCAGAATCAGCAGGGCCACGACCGAGAAAATGGTGACGTAGGTTTGCCGGTTGGGCGCAATCAAATCGGTTTTGAGGTACAGGTCCGTGAGGGGAATCAGGCGCAATTTCCAGACGCTCACGTTCGGGTCGTTCAGTTGCTTAAGGTAGGCCGGTAGCTGGGCCGTCAGCGCGGTGGCACGGGCCGATGCGTCGGCCCGTCGGGGGGCCAGCAGCAGGTAGGTCCAGGCGTTGCCGCCCCAGAGATTGGTCGTGACGTCGTAGCCGAGTAACTCGTTGGCGTTGACGTAGTTGGCCATGAAGTCGATCTTCTGGTGCGAATGACCGGGCAACTCGCGCAGTACGCCGGTCACGTGCAGCGTTTGCTTATTGTTGTAGCGCAGGGGCTGCCCCAGCGGATTTTGCTTCGGGAAATATTTCTCGGCCATGCGTTCGGTCAGCACCACGCCATAGCGTTCGGTGAGGGCCGTTTTGGGGTTTCCCAGCACCAGCGGCAGGGTGAAAACCGCGAACGCGCTGCTGTCGGCAAAGACAAAGTTTTCCTCGTAGGCCGACGTAGTCCGGCTACCCACCAGCGGTTGTGCGCGATGCAGCCGCACCGTGTTTTCGACCTGCGCAAACCGCTGTTTGAAATCGGTGGCCAGTTTGCCCCCGCTACCGGGCGAGTTTTCGAACTGTTGCAACAGCACAATCCGGTCGGCGTTCTGGTGGAACCGGTCGTAGCTCAGTTCATCCAGCACGTAGGCCGTAATGAGCAGGCAGCAGGTCAGCCCCAACGTTAGCCCCGCCACATTGACAAGGGCCGATACGCGGTTGCGAAGCGCGTTCCGCCAGGCGATTTTAAGGTAGTTGCTGAACATGGACAGAAAAGGGAGAGATGAATAACACCAGGGCATATCCAAGAGCCGTGCCAGCGTGAAAAAGACCGTTTCCTGCGCAGGAAACGGCCTTTGGTGGTGGCTTCCCTGTCCATTTTCGGACATGATTTCGTCCGTTTATATGTCAGCTACTGCGTTTTACTCACTGCGCAGACTCTTCACCGGGTTCATCAGCGCCGCTTTTACGCTCTGAAAACTGACCGTGAGCAGCGCGATGCCCACGGCCAACGTACCGGCCAGGGCGAAGACCCACCACGCTACATCGACGCGGTAGGCGAAATCCTGTAACCACTGGTGCATGGCGTACCAGGCTAGTGGGGCGACGATGAAAAAGGCGATCAGGACCAGTTTCAGGAAGTCTTTGGAGAGCAGGGCAACGATGCTACCCACGCTGGCCCCCAATACTTTACGAACGCCGATTTCCTTCGTGCGCTGCGCCGTGGTGTAGGCCGAGAGGCCGAACAAACCCAGGCAACCCAGGAAGATGGAGAGGAACGCGAAGACGCTGAAAATGCGGCCCGTGCGCTGTTCGCTGGCGTAGAGCTGGTTGAACTCTTCGTCCATAAAGCGGTACTCGAACGGGCGGCTGGGAAGCAGTTGTTTCCAGGTACGTTCCAGCGCGGTCAGCGTTTCGGCCAGCGGCCCACTACCCAGCTTTACCAGCAGCACGTTGCCGCCTGCTTCGGGAAACAGCACCATTGGCCCGATCTGCTGCCTCAGCGACGAAAAATGGAAATCGCCAACCACCGCCTTCACCACGCCCGCCCGGCCATTGACGCCCAGCGGTTTCCCGATGGCTTCCTGCGGCGACCAGCCCAGGGCCTTCGCGCCCGACTCGTTGAGCACAAACCGGAACCGGTCCAGGCTGTCGACACCCGCGCGGGTGGTGCGGTCTACATCGTCGATGATAAGGTCGGTGCCTGCCACGAGGCGGAGGCCGGTTGCTTTGACAAAATCTTCGTCAATTGGCAGGCCCGTTACCATTTTGTCCTGACCCTTGGGCATGTCGGGGCGGTGCATACTGTAGCCCCCGCCCACAAACACAGGCGATTCGTAGGCCATCGACACCTGCGCCACGTTGGCATTTTGTTTGAACTCGCTTTTGAGTATCCGAATCTTGGTCGCTACCTGCTCATTGGCGGGCAGCACCAGCACCCGGTCGCGGTCATAGCCGAGTTTTTTCGTCTGAATAAAATCGAGTTGATTACGAACCACCAGCGTGCTCACCATCAGGAAGGCGGTGATGGCAAACTGAAATACGATCAGGCCCCGGCGCAGCGCACTGCCGCCCACGGGTAACCGCCCCTGAAGGGCACGCATGGGCTGAAAACGAGCCAGCACCCAGGCCGGATACCCGCCCGCCACCAGGCTCACCACAACGCCGATACCCAAAATAGCCAGCCCCCAACCGGGTGTTAGCCACGTAGTTACCGAAAAATTCTTGTCTGAGAGTTGGTTAAACAGCGGCAGCAGCAAACCGGCCAGCCCCAGTCCCAGCCCCAGCGACGCACCCACGACCAGCAGCGATTCGCCCATAAACTGCCCAAATAATTGCCCGCGCTCGGCCCCCATCACCTTCCGCACGCCCACTTCCTGCGCCCGCTCAACGGCCCGCGCCGTAGCCAGATTGACGTAGTTGACGCAGGCGATGAGCAGAATCAGCAGCGAAATGATACCCAAAATAGACACGTATGTCAGGTCGCCGTTGGGTTCAAAAATGCCGCCGACGCTCGACCGGAGGTGGACGTCGCGGATGGGTTCGAGGTTGTAGGTCAGGTAATCCCCGCCGCTCATTTGGGTTTCGCCCACCTTCGTTTGCATGAACGGCTTTAGCTTTTTCTGCAAGGCGGCAATGGCCCCCGGCGACCGTAGCAGCAGGTACGTGCCGTAGTTGGCCGACCACCATTCTTCCGTTTTTGCGGCTCGTAGCGTCGTAAACGACGCGATCAGGTCGTACCGGATCTGCGAATTGGCGGGGCAGTTGGCCACCACACCCGTCACCGTAAATTGCTTATCGGCGGGTCCGCCTAGATTGACAGTCAGCGCTTTACCTACCGGATTTTGCGTACCGAAATATTTCGCCGCCGTGGCCTGCGACAGTACCACCAGGTTTGGCCCGGCCAGGGCCTGCTTTGGATTGCCGGTCAGCAGGGGAAACGAGAAAATGGAAAACAGGGCCGAGTCGGCGTAGAGGACGCCCTTTTCGCTGAATGTCTGGTCGCCCACGCGCACGGTGGCCTGCCCCGGAATGAGCCGCACCGCCGCTTCGATTTCCGGGAAATTACGCACCAGCTCGGGGGCTACTTTGGTGCCCGTCTGCGCGGCGTGCCCCACCTGCCCTTCGGCACTGTATTCCATCGTCACCCGCGCAATCCGGTCGGCATTGGCGTGGAAGGCATCGTAATTGAGTTCGTTTTGCAGGTACGTTAACAGCAACAGGCAGGCCGCCAGCCCTATGGCCAGCCCCACCACGTTGATGACGGTGTTGGTTTTGTTGCGGGTCAGGTTGCGCCAGGCGATGGTGAGGTAGTTGCGGAGCATGATAAGAGGGTACGTTCAGAAAATCGGTTGTGGCTACGGTATGTCAATGGCCGTGCCACGACGAAAAAAGCCCGTTTCTAGCGTAGAAATAGGCTTTTCTGGTAACGTACCTGTCCGAAAGTGGACAACTGGTTGTCCGGGGGTAGCTGGTAAAAAAACCGCTTCCTGTGTGGCTACCTGGTCATTCGCTCCGTAGCGATTTCACCGGGTTCATCAGGGCGGCTTTGATGCTCTGGAAACTTACCGTCAGCAGGGCAATGCCCACGGCCAACGCACCCGCCAGAGCAAACACCCACCACTCGATGTCGATTTTGTAGGCGAAATCCTGTAGCCAGTGGTTCATGGCCCACCACGCCAGTGGCGAGGCGATTACGATGGCGATCAGCACCAGTTTAAGGAAATCTTGGGAAAGCAACGTAACAATGCTGGATACACTGGCCCCTAGCACTTTACGCACCCCGATTTCCTTCGTCCGTTGCTCGGCAGTAAACATGGCTAGTCCAAACAGGCCGAGGCAAGCTACGAAGATGGTTAACCCGGCAAACAGGCCAAGAATACGCCCCGTCTTTAACTCCGCCTGGTACGTGTCCGCCACGCTCTCGGCCAGAAAATGATAGCCGAACGGAACCCCGGTTTTAAACGCGGCCCATTGGGTACCAAGCGTTGCCAGCAGGCCGCTGATATCAGCGTTTCTGGTTTTTATGATAAGCGAGCCACCTTCGTTGCTGAGCACCATGAGGAGGGGTGAAATGCGCTCATGGAACGACTTAAAGTGAAAGTCTTTCACCACGCCAATGACCCGATAACTCGTTTTTTGGCCCTGATTAGTCGAATTGGTGATGGTGTGCCCCAGTGCATTTCCGGCCCAACCCAGGGCGCGGGCAGCCGTTTCGTTCAAAATAACACCCGACGAATCGGAGGCGTATTGCGGCGAAAAATTCCGCCCGGCAACCAGTTTCATGCCTATCGTTGGTATGTACTGATCGTCTACATCATAGCGTAGCGTCTTCACTAGTTGGGTCGAACTGGTTTCGGGGAAAACCGTGTAGTTGTTGTTGTTGGTAGGCCCGACTGGTAGGTAACCCGATACACTGACGTTGGCTACCCGCGAGTCTTGCTGCAACTGCTGCCGAAAAATGGCTTCGTTTTTCCCCAGCCGCCAGGCGTCGCGCAGGACCAGCACATGCTCTTTATCGTAGCCTATTTTCGTGTTCTGGATATAGCTAAGCTGCTGATACACAACAGTGGTGCCGATCATCAGCGTAATCGAGATAAAGAACTGGAAAACAACCAGTCCGCTTCGAAGGCCAACGCCCGACTTGCCCGGCATCCGAAACGTTGAGCTACCTTTCAGCACGGCCACCGGCTTGAACGATGACAGGAAAAACGCCGGATAACTCCCCGCCAGCACCCCCACAAACAAGCCGAACAGCAGCAGACCCGGCACCAGCCAGATGCCGTTCAGGCTACTAATCAGCAATTGTTTACCAGCTAGCTGATTGAAATACGGCAATGTCAGCACCACTAAACCAATAGCCAGCCCCAGGGCAATAGTGGTCAATAGCAACGATTCGGTCAGAAATTGGCTCGCCAGGCTGAAGCGAACCGAGCCAAGCACCTTGCGAATACCCACTTCTTTGCCACGTTTTGAGGCACTTGCCGTGCTTAGGTTCATGAAGTTGATGCAGGCAACCAGCAGCATGAACAACGCAATAGCGCCAAAAATATATACGTACCGAATGTCGCTGCCCGCTTCCAGGCTCATCGTCACATCCGAATGCAGGTGAATATCGGTCAGCGGTTCCAGAAACAGGCCAAGGTCGTTTCCCTTCTGGCGGAACTGGTTCATGCTCATACCAAACGCCTGCTGTACTTGCGGACCCATGTATTTCTCGACGGTGCCCGGCAGTTTGGCTTGCAGTTGCCTGTAATCGTACCCTTCGGGTAGCACTAGGTACGTATGAAATTCAGACGTCATCCACGACAGCGATTTGGCATCGGGCAGGGTAGCCATTGAGGCGAAAAAGTCGAAATGAAAGTGCGAATTCACGGGTACGTCTTTCATTACGCCGGTTACGGTAAAGGCCGCGTTCCAGCTTTTAACCGTCAACACCTTCCCAATCGGATCGGTCTTGCCAAAGTATCTATCGGCGGCTGTTTGTGTGATCACAACCGTATTTGGCCCAGTCAGCGCTGTTTTAGGGTCGCCCTGCACAAACGGCAGCGTGAACACCTGGAAGAAATTAGAGTCGACATAGGCGAATGCCTGGTTGCCAAATGAGTTATCGCCGTAGGTCAGCAGCGGGGGCCAGTTGGCGCGAATACGGGTAGCCTCCAGCACCTCCGGGTAATCGGCTTTCAGGGTTTGTGCCACTGGCGGCATCACGTGAGCTTCCTTCATTTTCTCGCCGTTGATTGCCCCACGGAACACAACGCGCACCACGCGGTTGGCCTTTTCGTTGAAGCGGTCGTAACTCAGCTCATCCAAAACGAACAGACTGATGAGCAGGCATGTGGCCAGCCCGATGGCCAGCCCCGCGACGTTAATAGCTGAAAATGTCCGGTTGCGGACCAGATTCCGCCAGGCGATTTTAAGATAAGATTGGAGCATAATCGTTGATGTTTTATTCGGACCGCAAACTTTTTACGGGGTTCATCAGCGCGGCTCTCACGCTCTGGAAACTCACCGTCAGCAGCGCGATGCTCACCGCCAGCCCACCGGCCAGGGCAAACACCCACCATTCAATGTCGATTTTGTAGGCGAAGTCCTGTAGCCAGCGATGCATGGCATACCAGGCTACTGGTGAGGCGATTACGATGGCAATAATCACCAGTTTCAAGAAATCCTGACTAAGCAGCCCAATGATGCTGGATACGCTGGCACCCAGCACTTTACGAACGCCGATTTCTTTGGTGCGCTGCTCGGCCATAAACGCGGCAAGGCCGAACAGGCCGAGGCAGGAGATCAGAATGGCCAGCAGGGCGAAGATGAGCGCAATGGTGCCAACCCGCTGTTCAGAGCGGTACATACGGTCAAAATCGTCGTCCAGAAATGAATAGTTGAACGGTTGACCCGTTGCAGCCTGTTTCCACTTATTTTCGATTTGTTTCATCAGCGTAGGCAGATTCGTACTGCTCAGCCGGAACGATACCGCGCCTGTGTTTGACCTTAGCACTAGGCTCAGTGCCCCGATAGTCTGCCGGAGCGATTCATAGTGGAAGTTTTTGATTACCCCCAAAACCGTATATGTTTTGAATGACTTAAACTGATTATCAGTGGGTTGCAGGATTCGCTTGCCAATAACGTTCTTTCCGCCGAAGAGTTTGGCTGCCGATTCATTGAGGATAATACCGGATGAATCAGCCCCAAAATCGCGCGAAAAATCGCGGCCCTGCACAATCTGCATACCCAGCGTTTTGACGTAATCGTGGTCAACGCCCCACGACTGCATGCTCACGGCCTTTTTCTGGTTGATTTCGCCCTCCGGGAAAAAGGCGTTGTCGCTCCGGTTCGACGGCGTGGGCAGGTAACCCGATATGCTCCCGCTCACCACGCCGGGCAGCCGCAGCACCTCTTGCCGGAACACCTCGGCCTGTTTGCCCATCGCATTCACGTCGTTGATGGTCATGACCCGGTCGCGGTTGAAGCCCAGGTTTTTAGTTTGTATATACGTGATCTGCCGGTACACGATAATGGTGCCGATGATCAGGATAACCGACATCATGAACTGAAAAACAACGAGGCTGCTCCGTAAACCCGCACTTTTGAAACTGACGCTGACTTTTCCTTTCAACACGCTGATTGGCCGGAACGACGACAGGAAAAAGGCGGGGTAACTGCCCGCCAATACGCCCACCACAAGAGGCAACAGGATGATCGTCAATAGAAGATAAGGCGAAGCTAAACTATTTATAGTCAGGTTTTTATTGGCGACATCGTTGAAAAAAGGCAGCGCAACAGCTACGAGTACCAGGGCCAGTGTCATAGCCAGAAACGTCATCAGGACTGACTCGGCCATGAACTGACCAATAAGTTGCTGACGATCGGACCCCAGCACCTTCCGTACGCCCACTTCTTTGGCCCGGTTCGCCGAGCGGGCCGTGGCCAGGTTCATGAAGTTGATACAGGCAATGAGCAGGATAAACAACACCACCGCTGAGAAGATATACACGTACTGAATGTCGCTGTTAGGGGCCAGTTCAATGGTTTGTTTCGAGTGCAGGTGTATGTCAGTGAGGGGAATCATCCACAGCCGGAAGTGATTGCCCGATTTCCGAATCTGGCTCATTGTTGCGCCTACTACCAGAAACGCCTGCGGCCCAACATACCGATCAACAACGGCATCCAGATTTTTGTCAAACTGCTTGTAATCAATGCCTTCCCGTAGTAAAATGTAGGTGTGGTGATTGTTGCTGAGCCAGTCTCCCCACTCATAGTCATCGCTGACCATGGCCAGAAAAAAATCGGCGCGGAAGTGCGAATTGGTGGGCATGTTACGCATAACCCCCGTCACTTTGTAGCTGGTTTTATTGTCGAACGTTAGCGTCTGACCCATCGGGTCCTGATTACCAAAATGTCGTTTGGCGGCTGCCTCGCTGATGACAAGCGTGTTCGGTTCTGTTAAAGCCCGTTTGGGGTTGCCACTGACCAGCGGCAGGGTAAACACGTCGAAGAGTGTGGAGTCCGCAAAGGTGATGTTTTCTTCGCGCAGGCTGTTGGTTGAGCCGGGCCGTTTCACCAGCCAGGTTCCCCGCTGATGCAGCCGCACAAACTGCTCCACCTGTGGGTAGTCTTTTTTGAGCGTTGGCCCTACCGGAGCAGGGGAAACGGCCATGTGCATATCGTTACCGCCAAACTTGATGTCGGAGTTGATGCGATAAATGCGGTTGGCCTTTGCATGGAACTGGTCGTAGCTCAGCTCGTCGAGAATGTAGAGCGTGATGAGCAGACAACTGGCCAGGCCAATGGCTAATCCGCTGATGTTGATTAGGGTGAATCCCCGTTGTTTACGGAGATTCCGCCAGGCGATTTTGAGGTAGTTTCTGAACATGATAGTTGAGGGTTTATTCGCTTCTCAATGATTTCACCGGGTTCGTCAAAGCCGCCCGGTAGGCAATTATGGACACAATCAGCGCGGTTAATCCGAAAGCTGACAGGCCGACAATAAGGAAAGCAACCTGCTGAATATCAATGCGATAGGCGAAGCTATTTAGCCACGTATTGATGACGTAAACGGCAACGGGCCAGCTAATGACCAGCGCAATCCCGATCAGGTAGGTGTATTCGTTGAGAGCTGACCCAATGATGGACAGCGACGAAGCACCCAGCACTTTACGAATGCCAATTTCTTTGGTGCGGGCCACTGTCAGGAAAATGGTGATACCCACAATGCCAATAGCTGCTAGCAGGATAGCGATCACGTTGAGCCAAACCAGCAAATTAGCCGTTTGACGATCCTGCGCGTAAAGGTTCGCTACCTGCTGATCCAGGAATTCGATTTCGAGCGGTCGTTCTTCGTTCAGCCTGGCATAAACCCGCCGGATTTTGGCCAGCGTTTTGGCCGTCGTGGCGGGGTCATAGTGAACAATGGTGCGCCCGTCTAGCCGCAACTTGTCGGATACCGTGATGAAATACGGCTCCACTTTTTGGTGCAGCGAAAACACGTTGATGTCGTCAAAAATACCCGCCACCGTAAACGGAAAACCGACCCGCCGATTCTCGTCAACGTATTCCGGTTCGGTGATGATGGTTTTGCCAATCAGCGACTCGACCGGCACACCCTGTTTGGCCGCGAGCTTTTGGGCCGCTGTCCGGTTGATGAGCGTGAAGCGTTCGGGCAGGTTGCTGGTTTTGCCGAGGGTAGTTTTGAGGCCGTAGGCGGTCAACGCAGCCAGGTCGAGGTAAAGCTGCCGGGCATCGTCGAAAATAGCCTCGGAATCCTGTAGTTTGTAGGTCAACTGATTAAACGGCTCGATACCAAACGATGAGCCATTCCCCACCGTGTTGATGCCGGGCAGTTGCCGGAGTTGCTGCTGAAACACCGTCTGCTTTTCGGGCGATGAATAGGCGTACAAAATACCGGCCTGCCGAAAACCAAGGTCTTTGTTGGCCACAAAATCAATCTGTTTCGTGATAAAATACGATACCGCCGTAATGCCAATCAACAGCACAAACTGACTTATTATCAAATAATTACGAACTGGAAATGCCCGATGCGTATGGCTCCGAAGGGCCTTGTTGAACAGGGACAGAATTGGTTTGAAAGCTAAATTAATGGCGGTGAAACTGCTCGACAGCGCACCCAACAGAATGGCCAGCAACACCAACGTGAGCAGTGTCGGCAAATCACCGAAAACATTGGTCGGAATGGCAGCCCCCATCAGTTGGTTGAACGACGGGATACAACCCGCAACCAGCCCGGCCACGAGGGGCAACGCGAACAGGGCCAGCAAAACCCCCTCGAACACAAACTGAGCCGCAATAGCCGAGGTCAACGCGCCCAACGCCTTCCGCATCCCAATTGATTTGCCGTGTTTCGACTTGATTGCCAGCGATAGATTGGCGTAGTTAAACAGGGTAATCAGGCAAATAAATACCGCAAAGCAGCCGATCAGCACCATGTAAAGTCGGTTGCCGGGCGGCTTCAGCTCATACAGTATATTGGGCGTTAAATGAATCCCGGTAATGGGTTGCAACTGATGCTGTTTGTAGAGCGGATCAGCGGCTAACTTCGGGTTAAACAACGCGATAGCCGCGTTTATGTTCGCCGTAACTACTTCACAATCAGCGTTTCTGTCAATCTGAACATACACCCGGCTTCCCCAATACGGCAGGCGGGTTTTGCTCAGAGCCACCGTAAAATCAAGGTGCGAATTGAGCGGTACGTCGTCGATGATAGCCGCAATAGTGTAGTACTCCGGGCCAATTTTTAGCCGTTTCTGCACCGCGTTGGTAAGGTCGTTGCCAAACAGATTACGGGCCGTGCGGGCGGTCAGGATCACCTTGTTGGTGCCGTCGGCAAAGTTCTGGAACGTACCCTGTTGGAGCGTCCAGGTGAAGACCGAACAGAATGCGCCCGGCGTGTTGGTGGTCAGCAGGTTTTTTGTCTCAATCCGCCGACCATTCGCTTCGACAAACGTCGGTGCGTTGGACGTGATAAACTGAGCCGCATCCACTACGCCGGTCGCGTTTTTGAGGGCGTTGAGTTGCTGTTGCTGCTCCCGGTCGGTGGCGGCATCCCATTTGGCAAAACCGACCATGCTGTACGGCTGCGAGCGGTAGTTGCGGACGAGCCGATAGACCGAATTCGCGTTTTGATGGAACGTATCGTAACTCAGCTCGAACCGGATGTAGCTGATGGCGGTGTAGGCTACAAACAGCCCGATAGTCAGGCTCAACAGATTCAGAATCGTAAAGGAACGGTTTCGCGTGTAGCCCCGCCACGCCAGTTTCAGAGTATGTCTCATGGTTTTAGAAATTTATTCGGAACGTAATGATTTGACCGGATTCATGAGGGCCGCTTTCACACTCTGGAAACTCACCGTCAGCAGCGTTATTGCCAACGCGCCAACGCCCGACACGCCAAAAATCCACCACGACATCTCGGTGCGGTATTCGTATTGCTGGAGCCAGTTCGAGAGAAAATAATACGCTACTGGCGTGGCAATGAAGAAGGCAATCAGCACCAGCAACACGAAATCTTTGGAGAGCAAACTCCACAGGTTCAATAGGCTGGCACCCAGCACTTTGCGAACGCCGATTTCTTTGGTCCGCTGCTCGGCCATGAACGAGGCCAGCCCGAAAATGCCGAGGCAGGAGATGAAAATGGCGAGGATGGCAAAGACCGATGCCAGTTGTCCGATGCGAGCCTCGTCAACAAATTTCCGGGCGTATTCGCTATCGACAAATTTGTAATCGAAGGGCGATGCCGGATTATATTTTCTGAAAACGGGCTCGATCTTCGCCAGAGCGTCGCGCACGGGAAGGGCGGGGTTCAGCCGGACCAAAATGAAGTTGTCCTGTCCGTAATCCAGCACGAACAGGCAGGGCTGCACCGGCTGATAGGGCGACTCCATGACGAGGTCTTTCGCCACGCCGACGATTCGGTGCGATTTACCTTCCCACCGGATTGTTTCGCCCACTGGTTGGACGAATCCGGTCAGTTTCGCCGCCGTTTCGTTCAGGATTACTGAGCCAGAATCTGACGGGAAAGCCCGCGAAAAATTGCGCCCGGCTCTGATTGTCCAGCCCATTGTGCGGCCAAAATCGTGCGTAACCCCCACCGTTTGCAGCAGTGCCGATGAACCAGCCGTTTTGCCTTTCCAGCTAAAATCCTGAGTACCACCTGGCGTTTCGGTGGCTGGTACGGATGAAGCCGTCATATTGGTGGCTCCGCCCGTTTGCAGTAGTTCGGTGCGGAGGGAATTATAGGGGGCCTGAAACAGTTCGGGGGTGTTTTTCTGAATCGAAATCAGCCCCGCCCGCGTGTAGCCAACGGGTCGCTGTTGGGCGTACTGAATCTGCCGAAACACGATAATGGTCCCCAATATCAACGTAATTGACACCGTGAACTGAACAACAACTAGGACCTGCCGGGGCCGGACAGTCAGCCGACCGGAACGACTGCCCGACGCCAACCCTGTCAACACCGCCACCGGCTTAAAACCCGATAAATACAGGGCCGGATAGCTACCCGCCACTAGCCCCGTAAACACCGTAAAGCACAGGGCCAGGAGCCAGAACAAGGCATTCGACCGGGGGACGGTAACGGCCTTATCGGTCAGTTGATTAAAGGCCGGCAGCGACACCAGAACCAGCATGATTGCCCCTAAAAAGGCCAGCAACGCCACCAGGAGCGATTCGCTGAAAAACTGCCCAATCAACTGCCCCCGCACTGAGCCAACGGCCTTCCGAATGCCCACTTCTTTGGCCCGTTTCTCGCTTCGGGCGGTGCTGAGGTTCATAAAATTGATGCAGGCCAGCAGCAAGACAAATGCCCCGATCAGGCCAAACAACCACACAATACGGATACGCCCGCCCGCTACGGCTCCGTTTTTCCATTCGCTGTACAAATGCCAGTTGTTCATCTCGTGCAGTTGTACGCTGGGTTTGTTTTTTGGTAAAAACGGCTGCTGAATACCGCTGATTCGGGTGTTCAGTTTGTCGGTGTCAACCCCGTTATTTAGCTCCACAAACAGGTGCCAAAACTGCGTATCCCATTGTTGCTGAGCGTCGTTGAGCCAACTCAAACTACTGACGGCGGTGGCCCAGGGCAAGAAGAGTTTAGTGTCATAAAACGTGGTATTGCGGGGAAAATCCTGAAAAACACCCGCCACGGTAAAGTAGGTTCGGTTGTCCAGCTTCATGGTCTTGCCCATCGGGTCGGCGTTGCCAAACAAGGCTGTTGCCAGCGATTGAGCCAGCATGGCCGACGACGGGTCTTCGAGCGCGTTGCGGCGGCCTTTCAGCATCGTGAAACTGAGCATGTCGGGCAAAGCCGGTTGCGCCCATACGCCCGGTTGCGTCAGTTTTTTGTCGCCCACGTCCAGCACGTGCGGAAATGGGGGAAACACGAGGGCCATCCGCTTTATGTCGCTGCCGTAGTTGGTGCGTAGTTTGTCGGCCAGCGGAATGGCCACGGCTTCGCTGGTTGACGTCTCGTCGGCGACCGTCTGCGTCACCATTACCTGCGCCAGTCGGTCGTGATGCTGAAACGAGTGGTTGAACGTCAATTCATCATAGACCCACAGGCCAATGAGCATCGCCACCGCCATACCCACGGCCAAACCGCCAATGTTGATGGCTGAATAAACCTTGTTACGAACGAGGTTTCGGAGGGCGATTTTGAGGTAGTTGATGAACATAACTTTACTGTTTTGGGTAACTTTGAGAAAACACGAACTGGTTATGGACGCTATCGTTGAACAAATCACTGACCTTACCGAATTCGAAGACGAAAAGATGTCGAGTCTCAATCATTCTGATCTACAAACCCGATTAGGTTTTTTACTAATGCTGGCCTACCGCACTGAATACAGCATCTTCACAGAATTAGACTTTGACTTTGCATCTGGCAAAACCCGCCCCGACTTGTGTATCATGCCCAAGCGGAAAATTGACTGGTTAACCGACGAGATAGTGGTGCAGGACGTGCCGCTGACAACCATTGAAATTCTGTCGCCGGAGCAAAGCCTGAATGGCCTCACTGAACGCATCTACAAAAAACATTTCCCGGCGGGGGTTAAAACCGTTTGGCTCGTCGTTCCCACCGTCCAAACCGTTTCCATTCTGCTGCCCGACCGTCGGCAGGTTAATTTCTCCAGCGGCACCGTAGTTGATCCAGTAACGGGCATTCAGCTTGTACTAAGCGACATATTTGAGGGCTAATCACTCACTCCGCAAACTCTTTACGGGGTTCATCAGCGCCGCCCGCACGCTCTGGAAGGCGATGGTAACGAAGGCGATGATGACGGCCAACCCACCCGTTAGCGCAAATACCCACCACGGCATCGTGATCTTGTAAGCGAAGTCACCGAGCCAGTTGGTCATGGCCCACCAGGCCAGCGGCGTAGCCAGCACGATGGCCACCAGCACCAGCCGCAAAAAGTCTTTGCTGAGCAGGGCCACCAGACTACTGATGCTGGCCCCCAGCACTTTACGTACCCCAATCTCTTTCGTCCGCTGTTCGATGCTGATGAGGGCCACGGCAAACAGACCCATGCACGAGAGCAAAATGGCAATGCCCGCCGCCGTGCTGAAAATGGTCGATAGCCGCTGCTCTTTGCGGTACCAGCGTTCGGTGTTTTCGCTCACAAATGAGCCTTTGAATTCCTGTTTGGGGGCAATGCGCTTCCAGGCTGATTTCACCGTTTCCATAGCGCTCGTGAGGTTTTTGGGCGACACCCGCACCAGCAGATAACTCAGCGACAGGGCCTTGTCGAGGTGCAGCACGATTGGCTCGGCTTTCTTGTGCAGCGAATACAGATTGAAATCGGCTACGACGCCCACCACCTGAAATTTTGGTTTTGCCGAATCAGGCTGAATGAACTTGCCAACGGGGTTTTTGTCGCCCATCTGTTTGGCAAAACTTTGCGACACCACCACGGCTGCCGTCGAGTCGGTGGGGAAAGCGGGGTTAAAATCGCGGCCCTGGATGAGCTTGATTTGCAGCGTTTTCAGGTAATCGAAATCCACGCGGAGCCAGTCGCAGCGTAGTTCGCGTTTGTCATACATAAACCCGTACTGCATCCGCGAACTGCTGCCGTCCAGCCCGGCCCCGATGTTGACCCCCGTACCCGACACCGACACCACGTTGGGCTGGTCGGCAAGCTGATTGCGGAGTTGGCGCAGGGCCGTTTGGCCGTCGAGTTCAGTCCCGATGGGCACACTAATGACCTGATCCTGATTGAGCCCCAGTGGTTTTTCGCGGAGGTAGCTGAGTTGTTGCACCATGACCAGCGTACAGGCCGTTAGCAGACAGGCAATGGTAAACTAACTAACAATCAGTGCATTACGTAGTAATCCGGGTCGGTTCAACTGCAATTTTCCTTTCAGTACCTCCACGGCGTTGAACCGCGCCACCACCCATGACGGGTAGCCACCCACGGCCAGCGTCACCACCAAGAACCCCCCGCCAATGGCTAGTAAGGTGCTGGGCGTGAGGAAATTGGCCAGTGATAAATGCGCTTGTAACAGCTTATTAAACTGTGGCATCAGCCCGTAGGCAAGGCCCAGCCCCAGGGCCAATGCCACCAGACAAAGCAGCCCGGTTTCGCCCCAGACCTGCCCCATCAGTTGCCCCTGCCCAGCCCCCAGCGATTTGCGCACCCCTACTTCCCGCGACCGCGTAACCGACTGAGCAATGGTGAGGTTGATGAAGTTGATGGCCGCAATGGCCAGGATAAACAACCCGATGATGAGCAGGGCATACACGTACATTTTGCTGATGCCTTGCCCGCCCGTCATGTCGGTGTCGAAGTGTACGTCGGCGAGGGGTTCCAGCAGGAGGCTTACTTGCTGACCACGGCTGTTTTTGGCGTAGCCGTTGGCCTGCCGTTCTTTCATAGAGCCACCCATGTATTTCTGCACAAAAGACACCAGCCGCTTTTCAAATGCCTGTTTATCAACAGATTGGGCTAATTCGATATACATACCGCTGTCGCTGTGGCTCCAGTCAGCTTTGTATTGCTGGTACTCGGCTACGTTTTCGGTGCGAATAAATGCGTCGTACTGTTCGGTCGAATTATCGGGGAAATCGGTGATTACGCCCGTTACTACAAAGTTTTTCCAGGTGCCATTCTGGTTCAGCAACAGCGCTTTACCCATCGGGTCTGTTTTGCCGAATACGTCCTTCGCCATGTTCTCGCTAATGACGATGTTGCCGAGGTCATTCAGGGCGGTTTTGGCATTGCCTTTCACCATCGGAAAGGTGAACATGGTCAGGAAATCCGGGTCGCAGGTGCGGACCATCTTGCCGAAGGTTTTATCGCCGTAGCGCACCCCGCCGCTGCTCCACCGGATGAGGGTAGCCCCCACAATTTCGGGAAACTCGGCCTTCAGGGCGGGCAGCATCGGGTAGGGCATACTGCCGCTTTCTTTCTCGACGCCCTCGCGGTTGGTGCTCAGGAAATAGGGCTGGAAAATACGGTCGGCCTTTTTGTGGAAGCGGTCATACGAGAGGTGAAACGAGGCCGTCAGGAACAGCAACAGACACGCCGCCGAAGCCACAGCCAGCCCCACCACGTTGATGAGCGTGTGCGTTTTGTGCTTCCAGAGCGTGCGGAGGGCTATTTTGAAGTAAGATCGGAGCATGAGGGTAAAAGGAGAAAGGTATTGTTGTGTAGACTATGTACTCTCAAGGGCCGTGCCATGACGAAAAAATGCCGTTTCTGCTTCAGAAACGGCATTTTTGGCATTATACCTTGTCCGAATCTGGACAGTCTATTGTCCGAAAGAGACAGCACTGACTTACAGCATCAGTTTATTGTTTCGATACTGAGTTTCGCTGCCGAGTACTCCAGCACCTTCCACGTGCTGGTTGAGGTACCAAAGTCAAACACGATCAGGACGACATCCGTACCTGACACCGACCAGCGAATCACTTTTTTGTCCAACGGCGTAGTGGATTGATTAGACGAATTGAGTGTCAGTTTGCCGCCGTCGTCAAATGTCAGGTGGTCATACTGATAGGTTGGAACGGGCTTAGCCAAGTCGCAGGGGATGAGCGATAGATACCGCATGTTGCTGGCCCATGGTGTGCTGCCCCGCCGTTCGGTAATTAGCCATTCCTTTTGACCAACCAGCCGTTTGGTCAGAGCCACATCAGCCGGAATTGGCGTAGGGTGCTGGCACGCCCCTACTAGCCCACATAGCAAAAGGAGAACGAAGGTCTTCATAGCCGTTTGTACTGTCTGGTCATAGACCCGGTCGATGCCCAGATGGTTGCCCCAAGTCCCCTGCCCTAAGTTCATTCGCTCCGTAAGCTCTTCACGGGGTTAGCCATGGCGGCGCGCATGGCCTGGAAAAGTACCGATATCAGCGCAATGGCCAGGGCCAGGGCTAGTGCTGCCGCCACCACAAAATACCACCATTGCGTTTGGGTGCGGTAGGCAAAGTAGCTCAGCATGGTGTTGCCTAGCCACCAGCCCAGCGGTGCAGCAAAGACAATGGCGATGCCTGCCAGCCGCAGAAAATCGGATGAGAGCAACGCAGTGATGCTGAATACACTGGCTCCCAGCACTTTACGCACCCCAATCTCTTTGGTCCGCTGCCGAGCTACGAGCAAAATGAGCCCGAAAATGCCCGCACAGGCCGTCAGAATGGCCACGAGCGATACGAAACTGATCATGCGCCAGATATTATCGATGGGTTGATACGCCTTTTCCACTTCGTCGGCCATGTACACGTAGGCGAGCGCCCGCCGCGCCGGAATCTTCCTGAACTGCGTTTCCAGGTCCTTGATCACTGCCGGAGCGTTGGTGGCGTCGGCGAGGCGTACCGTCAGGAATTGGTTCAGCGTTTGGCGACCGCCGTACCAGTGCAGCACCGGGCCAACTTTGTCTTTGAGGTCGCGGTAGTGAAAATCTTTGGTTACGCCGACGATGGTATAGACTTGAGGATCAGATTTTTGACGAAGTTTTTTGCCCACTGCCGTGGTCCAGCCAAAGGCTTTCATGGCCGACTCGTTGATGACCACCGCGTGGTTGGCTGAGTCGGCGGGGGTAGCGTCGGAGAAATCGCGGCCTTCAATCATCGGTATTTTGTAGGTGGCAAAGTAGTCAATGGCCCCTGTCAAATGCCGGATACCAATGGCTTTGGCTTCGTCGCCGTCGGGAAAATAGGCGTTGAAATTGTCCTGATAATAGGCGGGCGTAAGTTGCGACGACGTGAACGACAGCACCCGCGGGTTTTGCCGGAGACTGTTCAGAATGGCCTTTCCCTGCGCCAAAGCGGTGGTTTCGTTGCGATAGGCAAGGTCAGTTTTGAAGACCAGCAGGTTATTTTTGTCGTAACCCAGAGCGGCGCGTTTCATGAAATTGATCTGTTCGCGCATACCGATTGTGCCCAGGATAAACAGCATCGCCAGCGTGAACTGCAACACAATCAGTGCCCGTTGCCGCCCCCGCGTAGGGTCCGATGCCAGCTTGCCTTTTACGGCGTCGGTGGTTTTCAGGCCCATCAGGTACAGGGCGGGGTAGGTGCCCGCCACCAGCGTAACGGCCAGCGCCACGGCCAGGACGGTTAAAATGGTTGGATAATCGGTTGATAATGATATGGCCAGCTGCATTCGGCCGTCGCGCAACTGGTTGAAATGAGGCAGCAGATAATACACCGCAAACCCCACCGACAGCACCAGCGCCGCCAGCACCACCAGCCCCGATTCGACCCAGAATTGGCCCAGCACCAGCCGTTTGGTGGCCCCTACCACCTGCCGCATAGCCACTTCTTTGGCGCGGGGCATAGCCAGAGCCATGTTGAGGTTGATGTTGATGATGAGCAGCAAAAACGCCGCAATCACAAACGCCCCCGTGATGAGGTTGCCGAAGGTAGGATTTTCGGTGTAAATGAAGTCTTTATACGGGCTGAGTGCCAGTTGCCGGTCCTGCGCTTCGGCAGCAAAATGACGCTCCACCAACTGCGGAAACTTGGCCTCCAAAGCAGCCTTACTGGCCCCCGGTTTCAGCAGGACAAATACCCGCGCAAAGGTGTTGTACCAGTTGGCATTTTCGCGGAAACCGGCATCGGCGGTTAGGTTGGCGGCGGGTAGCAGCACCGAAAACTGTAGCGACGAATTGGCCGGTAACGGTGCCAAGACGCCCGTAACGGCATATTGGAGGGTGTCGTTGAGGGTGACGTGTTTACCCACGGGGTTAACCTCACCGAAGAGACTGTGTGCTACAGCCTCGGTCAGCACTATGGAGTACCGGTTGCGCAGGGCCGTGGCGGGGTTGCCGTGTTTGAAACCGAAACTGAAGATCTGGAAAAACGTAGAATCGACGTAGGTGGTGCTTTCCTGCACGTTTTTGCCGCCGTAGCTAATCCAGGGGTTGTTCCACTGTTGTACGTGTGTACCCGTCTCGATGTCGGGGTAATCGTGCAGCATCTGCTCCAGAACGGGGTAAACGGTCTGGTTGTAGGTAGCGTCTTTAGTCTGCGTTTGCACGGAATAAATCCGGTCGCCGTTGGCGTGGAAAGCATCCCAGGTGAGGCATTTTTGGGCGAACAGCACCAAGATTACCACGCAGGCCAGCCCCACCGAGAGGCCCAGCACGTTGATAGTCGTAAACAGGGCTTTCTCATAAAACTCGTTTGAGCCTCAAAAAGTCGATAAGTTCCTCTACTCGTTCGGCGAACTGCTGGAGTTGAGCCGCCATGTTGGGCGGATTTAACCACTGCAATAAACTCATTGTCAGCGTTCTAAGACT
>JBBRMP010000054.1:0-27284 GCA_038230755.1 Cytophagales bacterium
AGCCGGGCCGCCGTTGCGGTGTGGAGCAGTTGGTCACTGACATTGAGGCTTTTGGCTACCTGAACGGCAGACTGCCCTTCATCGAGCATGCGCAGGGCTTCGGCTTTGAACGCCTGGTCGAACTTACGACGGGGAGGGGTTAGTTTGTTGGGACTTGCCATAACAACGAAAGTTAAGCAAGAACACTGTCCCTTCTCTGACGACCATCTCAATCAGCCAGTGACCGAGGTGAAAATAATGCAGGATATTTCATTCAACTGTTGCGTCTTTTGAATGAGTTCGATTGACGGGGCTTCGCCGGGCCGGGGTTATCTTTACTTAGTTAACCCCATGCCACCGTGACCTTCCTGCAACAAACCGCCCAACTTATTTTCGCGCAACATCAGCATCAGATGGATCACGTCTGGGTGATTTTGCCCACGCGACGGGCCGTTTCGGTGTTTAATCAGGAGCTGGCCAACCTCACCGAACGACCCATGCTGGCCCCCCACGCCGTGGCCGTCGATGATTTTATTACCGAAGCCGCCGACGTACAAATCGCCGATTCGGTTAGTTTGCTCTTCGATCTTTACGACGTGTTTCAGCAGCTCGAACACCAGATCGAGTTCGACAAATTTGTGGGCTGGGCGACGATCCTGCTCACCGATTTCGACCGGATCGACCAGTTTTTGGTCGATGCCGACTACCTGTTTGGCTACCTCACCGAGGCCAAACGGCTCGAAGCCTGGAACGGCCAACTGCCCAAAGGCGCAACGCCCATTGCCAATACGCCCGTTACGAGTCAGTATTTCAAGCTGTTCACCAACCTGAAAGAAGCCTACCACCGACTACGCGACCGGCTGACGGCCAAGGGGTTAGCTTACCGGGGCATGGCCTACCGGAAGCTGGCCAACGAGGTAGAGGCCCGGCTGCTGGACAATCCGTTGTACGAGAAAATCTACTTCGTCGGGTTCAACGCGCTGAGCAAGGCCGAAGAGACAATCATCAACGTCCTGACCAAAGCCAACAGGGCCGAACTGATCTGGGATACCGATGCCTACTACCTCCAAAACGGGCGGCAGGAGGCGGGCGTTTTTCTGCGGAAATACAAACAGTCTGGGATGCCCGGTTTCAAAGACCGTAGCGGTGGGCCGGGGTTGGGCAACACCGTCGTGATGGGCCACGGCCTGACCGAAACGCCGGACCGGACTTACCGCATGGTGGGGGTGCCCACGGCTTCGTTGCAGGCCAAACTGGCGGGACAACTCGTCAGCGAAACGCAGGTGGCGGGTGTGGCCACACCCCGAACGGTGGTTGTTTTGGCCGACGAAACGCTGCTGATTCCGGTCTTGTATTCGCTCAACGAGACCGTCCGCGACCTCAACGTGACGATGGGCCTGAGCCTGCGTCACTCGCTGCTGTTCACGCTGATCGATACCCTCTTTGAGCTGCAACGGACACTGGTTCAGTTTAAAGACCCGGCCAATCCGGGGCAGTTGACGCCCCGGTTTCACCACCGGCAGATCACCAAATTATTGAACCACCCGTTCGTTCGGCAGTACGCCACGATCAATAAGTTGGTGGCTCCCGATCAGCCCAACGAATTACCTAAACCACTGATCGACTGGCTACTAGGTGAATTGGTAACGGGCAAACGGGCGTACCTGAGCAGCGATGAACTGCGGTTTTTGGGGCAGCAGGACGCGCTGTTTAACATCCTATTCACCCCCTGGCCCGACCACGACCCTACGCTGGCGATTCAGGCCCTGTACGAGCTTATCGACCTGCTCCGCGACGTGTACCGCGAAGGGCAGGATACCATCGAGATCGAATACCTGTACCTGTTTTTCAGCCTGTTGAAACAACTCGAAACCACGCTTCGGCAGCAAGCGCAGCAGCCCGGTACCCCGGCGGTAACGCTGAAGAGCTTCCGGCAGTTTTTGAATGAACTGATCCGCCAAACCACCATTCCGTTTACCAGCGAAGGCGACAGCGACGTGCAACTGATGGGCCTGCTGGAAACGCGGGGCCTCGATTTTGAGCGGGTCATCATCCTCTCGGCCAACGAGGGCATTCTGCCACAGGCCCGGAAGCATAACTCGCTGATTCCGTTTGACATAGCGCAGGAAGTGGGCCTCCCCACCTACCGCGAACAGGAGTCGATCACGGCCTATCATGTTTACCGGCTGCTGCAACGGGCCAACGACGTTACGTTTTTATACACCACCACGCCCGACGCCTACGGCAATGGCAAAGGCGAACCAAGCCGGTTTTTGCGGCAGATCGAGCATGAACTGGTCCCCGCTGCTAACGGCACGATCACGCTCTACAAACCGGGCCTTCGGCTGGCTGCCGGGGCTGGTCGGCAAGAGGCGGTGCTGCTGCAAGTACCTAAAACAGAGACCATTAGAGCGGCACTAACCAAATACCTGACCCAAACTGGCATCTACCCCACGCACCTGAACCAGTACGTGTCGTGCGGAATGCAGTTCTATTTTAACAAACTGGTCAACATCCGCGAAGAGCGTGACCTCGACGAGCACATTGGCACCGACGAATTCGGCACCTGGATGCACGAAACGCTGGAAGCCATTGACCGTGACTATCGGATGCACAACCTACCCGTGACGCAGGATGTGGTGCTCCGAGTGTTGAAAGAGCAGTATAGCAAGGTCATGTCAGGGCGGGTGGCCGACACAGGCTACAACCTGCTGTTTTACAAGCTGGCCGAAGACATTATGGTGCAGTTTCAAGCCTTCCAAAACCAGGAAACGGCCAGCCGGGGTATCAAAATTTTGGGACTGGAGGAGCACCTCACCACCACCCTGCCCGTCGATATTGGGGACGGGACCATTATTCCCGTGCGCATCGGCGGGAAACTGGACCGCACCGAACAGTTGGGCAACGGCACCATCCGCATTGTCGATTATAAAACGGGCAAGGTGGAATTGCCCATAAAAATGCCCAACCTGCGCGAATCAATTACGGACTCGCCCGACAGCAAATGGGAAAAGATCAGGCAGCTTTGGTTCTATAAATACCTATTTCTCAAGAGCGGACGGGCCAACGGCTACCCCGTCGAAGCCGGGTTTTATTCGTTCCGCGCCGACCCCGCCACCCCCGAATTCAAAACCAACCGCGTGGCTTTTTCTGACGATAACGACCCTATTACGTATGTCGAAGAATCGGAAAAGCTCATCACCACCTTCGTGCAGCGTATGTTTTCCGACGAGCCGTTCACGATGACGACCAACACCGCCTCCTGCGAATTTTGCCAGTACACAAAGATCTGCGGGAGATAGGTTCAGTTTGGAGTTTAAGGAGTTTTCAGTTGGCTGACGCGTGTTGCTTCGCGCTCGGCCAACTGAAAACTCCAAACTCCTTAAACTCCAAACTCAGAAATACAGATTCGCCGCTACGCGAAACGTGTTGCAGTGCGCGTCGACAATGTCGGCGACGCGGGGAGAATAGCCGCCACCCATCGAGACCACAATGGGGAGGTTGTGTTGGCGGGCCTGCTCAAACACAAATTCGTCGCGCTGTTTTACGCCCGCCATTGACACGCTGAGCTTGCCCAACCGGTCGCCAGCGAGAATATCGACACCAGCCACATAGAACAGAAAATCAGGTTGTTGCGTCTGAATAAGGCGGGGGAGCGTGTCGTAGAGGGTGTTTAGAAATACCTCGTCGGTGGTGCCGGTCAAGAGCGGGATATCGAGGTCAGACTGTTCTTTTTTGAGCGGGTAATTGTCTTTGCCGTGCATACTGAAGGTGAACACACGCGGCTCATTCTGGAACATCACCGCCGTGCCGTTGCCCTGATGCACGTCGAGGTCGATGACCAGAATCTTACGGGCCTGCCCCGTTTCGAGCAGGTAGTGCGCCGCCACGCCCACGTCGTTAAGGAGGCAAAACCCCTCGCCGTGGTCGGGATAGGCGTGGTGCGTACCCCCGGCCACGTTCATGGCCACCCCATCGCGGCGGGCGTAGTGAGTACAGTCGAGGGTGCCCTGCGTGATTACCCATTCGCGCTCAATCAGCCGTGGCGACATCGGGAAGCCAATTCGGCGCACCATTCGGGCATCGACGGTCTGCGTTTTCAGGGCATGAACGTACTCAGGCGTGTGTACGCCCAGCACCCACCGATCATCGACGGGGGCGGGGGCGAAAAAGTTGGCCTCGGTGCAGGTGCCGTCGTAAAGAAGTTGCTCATGTATCAGTTCGTATTTGATCATCGGGAACCGATGTGGCTCACCAGTGGCACTCGCCGGCAGTTCGTGTTTATAGAGGGGTGCGTAAGCAATCTTGAGCATAGAATGAGCAGGGGGAACCTGGCGCGGACCGTTGAATAAAAGTTGACGTCCGCTGACGAATTGAGTCTCAACGGGTAGGTGCTAATTTCGTAAATTCATCATCCCGTTACCTCTTAAAAGAGAAACCCAAAGTGGTACATAACGGTTTGGTCAGTACGCGTTACAACAACATCCCTTCATCAACCTATGAACATCGAACTATCTACATCTGCCGAGGCTGCGCCATTCGACCTTCTGGACGTTTTGGTGCAAAATCGCCGGGACCGCAATGATGACCGGTCACTGCTGTCGCTGCACTTTCTGGGTCAGCGCGGCCCCCAAACCGAGCGGTTGAAGATGCCGTTGCTCACCTGGTTCGATGCGCATCAGCTACAGTCGTTCACCCGGCAACTAGCCAACGCCCGCCCCGACAATTGCCAGATGGACCTGCCCGATGCGGGTTTACGGCTGATTGCTACGGGCCAAAACCGCCGGTCCATCCGCGTTGAACCCATGCCTACGGCCCTGCGCCGCTTTGCGCCCGTCACCATCAACGGCACCCCATCGGGCCTCCGCGACTACGCCAAAGTGCTCTATTCGCGCTTGTGGGAGGCCTTTTGCCGGGGATGAAGAAGGGAATGTACAATGTACATTCAAAAAAACAACCAACTCACCGCCCGCCCAAACTCCCTGCTCCAGCGCCATTCTTCATGTTTGCCGTTGGGGTCAACGGCTGTTTTGAGGGAAGCGCATCTCAGGCTGTCGCGCAACCGATTGAGTGTCGGCACCATGTACTTCGATTCAGCTTTGCCACCATACAGATAAATCTTCGTACCAGCGGATAGGTGCTGGTCGGTAGCGGCAGCATACACGCCCGGCGAAATCCAGAGTGCGGGCGAAAACACCAGGCCGCGACCGAATAGATCGGGTCGCCGCAACACGGCCCAAATGGCAAGCAACCCACCCAACGAAGACCCGCCAATGCCCGTATTAGGGGCGTCGGGCAGGGTGCGGTAGGTGGCGTCGATGTGCGCTTTGACCGTGTTTATGAGAAAGTCGATGTGTACGTCACCTTTGCCTAATCCTGCTTTTCGCGCCTCGACGGTGTATTCGCTCATCCGTCCATCGTGCGCATGGTCTACGGCCACAATAATCACGCCCTGCTGCCCGCGACTGGCTAACTGCGCCATGCGGAACTCGGCTTTCCACGAGCCGAAACCCGCCCCTTCACCAATAATATTCTGACCATCAGTCATATACAATACCGGGTACGCCTGATTGGTGTTGTAATAATCATACGGCAACACCACCTGCACCCGGCGGGGTTCGGGCTTGTTGGGGTAGCCGAGGTAGGTCGTTTCTTCGAGAGGCAGGTGCGCGGGATTGATGGCCTGACCAGCCCATTGCCAGTAGGGCACATAGTCCTGCGACAGCCCATCGGCCCGGTTGGCGGTGCGATTTTCGGTTAGTTCACCTTCATCGTTGAGTTCAAGATTACCCTCGCCACCCCGGTAATATTTGTACTCCAAAAACTCCGGCAAAGATTCATCCAGTTGAAGCTCAACGGCGTAGGTTCCGGGGCCGGTGGGTTGCAGTTGCGTAGCCTCAAGGTCAATGGCCCACTCACAAAAATTGCCGGTCACATACACGGGACGGTCATCGACCGCCGGTGTCGTCAGGTCAAAACGAAACGGAAAAAGCATACCTGGATAACAAGTCGGCTAACCAAAATGTGCAGGATTTTTCAACAAAAGCCCGCCGGTGAAGTCCCCTAGGTGAAGAAGCAAGGTCTGGATGCTTTAGGCCCAGCGGGCCGTAACATCGGCAGAAAATAGTCTTGCCTCCGAAGCCACTTAGGCCCCAGCGGGGCGGAACGTGAGAACCGAGCTAACCGCATGTTTCGCCCCGCTGGGGCCTAAGTGGCTTCGGAGGCAAGACTATTTTCTACCGACTTACGGCCCGCTGGGCCTGGCTGGACCCACTAGTAAGCGCTGACAGCCTTTTGACGATACTCTACCCTACTTCTTCTTTTTCGGCTTGTCGTCTTTATCCTTTTTATCCGCTTTCGGGGCCTTTTCGGGGTTGGAATCCTTCTTTGCCGACTTCTCTTTTACCGGCTCACCCACCTGCATTTTAGCCGCGTCGGGTTTCTTTTCAGCTTTGGCTTCGGTCAGGCCCGTGCCCATGACGGAGCCACGCACAAACGTACCCCAGGTGAGGTTGTCTTTGCCTTTCTGCACCCGCGCGGCCCGCTCGATGGCCATGTTGGCGGCGGCTTCCACCACCCAGTCGAAGTTGGCCTGACCCACCGAGTTAATGTCGGCGTCGGGGGCGGGGTTGCAGAAGTCGATGGCGATGGGTATGCCGTCGCGGATGGCGAATTCGACGGTGTTGAAATCATAGCCCAGGCCGTGGTTCAGCTTCAGGATATAGTCGTGCATGGTGGCCATCAGCTTCTTGCCCGCGTCGCCGGTTGTTTTCATTTCGGCGTCGTAGCGCAGGTGCGGGGCGTTGCGCGGCTCGTAGGGCATAATGCGCACGTCCTTACCACCAATGCAGTAGCACCGAAAATAGTCGGTGAAGTCGATGGCCTCCTGATAGAGCATCACCAACTGCCCGGTTTCGTCGTAAGCCTGGAACATCTCATCGGCGTTGTCCACTTTGTAAACGCTTTTCCAGCCGCCGCCTGAGTGCGGTTTCATGAACGCAGGGAAGCCAATACGGTCGAAAATGGCTTGCCAGTTCATGTGTTGCAGGTTCGAGAACGACTCGTGCTTCGTGTCGTCGGGGCGTTCTTTCGAGGGCAACAGAATGGTCTTCGGCACGGGTACGCCAAGGTGAACGGCCAGCGCGTTGTTGAAGAATTTCTCGTCGGCGCTCCACCAGAAGGGGTTATTCACCACGGCGGTGCCGGTGAGGGCGGCGTTTTTGAGGAACGCTTTGTAAAACGGTACGTCCTGCGAAATACGGTCGATGATGACGGCGTAGTCCGTAGCCACGCCCTGCTCCACGCGGTCGATGGAAACGGGTTCGGCCTGAAAATCAGACTGTTTCTCGTTCACGCGTTCAACAAATGCTTCTGGAAACGAGCGTTCCATACCGTGTAATACTCCGATTTTTTTCATATGAGTCTGTAGGTAAGGGGTTGATTTCGCGTAACCCCCCGCCGGCCCGTCGGACCACCTAAAGGGTGCCCGCTGGCGCAAGAATTTGCCTTCGGCGAAGCTAATCGTGCGCAAGCAAGGCCCCCTTTAGGCGGTCCGACGGGTCGGCAGGGGGTTACGCGAAATCAAACAAATTTTTAGATTCCATTTAAATACTCCGGGAATTGCGCCCGCCAGACGGGCCAGTCGTGTTCACCCCAGGGCATCACGTCGAGCCTGTGGTGAATGCCTTTTCGGTTGAGAATATCTGACATCTGAAGGGTTGAGGGTTTACAAAAATCGTGTTCCGACGTGCCCAGCACAATCCGCATCTGATGCAGGTTCGGGTCAGACGCGTTGGCCATATAGTCGACGGGGTTGTTAAAGTACACGTTGTCGTCGTAATAGCCATCCATAAATGAGCGAATGTCGTACTTAGCCCCCATCGCCATCAGGTGCGCCACCTGGTTTGGATGCCGAAATGCGAAGTTAAGTGCCTGAAAACCACCAAAGCTACAACCTGCCACGCCAATTTTATCGACGCTGCATTCGCGCTGCATGTAGGGGACGAGTTCTTCCGATATGAACCGGTCATATTGCATGTGGTTCCAGATGCGGGTGCCGGGGTGCAGGTGCCGGGCGTACCAACTGTCGCGGTCGATACTGTCGATGCAGTAAAGCTTGATGTGGCCCGAATCGACATGACCCTGAATAGCATCGGTGAGCTTGAAATCCTTTGCTTCGTAATAACGGCCCATCGTGGTGGGAAACAGCAACACCGGATAGCCCCAATGGCCGTAGACCAGCATCTCGATGTCGCGGCCCAACCGGTGGGAGTAATACTTGATGTACGATTCTTGCATAGCACAAACCTACAAATGGCGGGGCGTAAGAACGGACTTTTGGCCAAAATGACGGTACTTTGCCCCCGTGAATTTATTCTGTAGCCTATTCTTCTTCCTTATGCTGACGTCTGCCTCGGCCCAGCCGTCGGCCTCGGTGACGGTACTTCCCGACGATTCACTCGTTTCGGTACCCCTCAACCGGCCTGTCCACCTCACCATCATCCTGCCGCCGGGTTATTCGGAAACCGGCCCCCTCCTACCTGTTCTTTACCTCAACGATGGTCAGGATATCCCCAAACTGCGCCTGCGTGAAGTCCTCGATTCACTCTACAACGCACAGACAATCAGGCCATTCGTGCTGGTGGCCCCCCACGCCAACGTCGACCGGATTCATGAGTACGGCACCGCCGCCCAACCCGACTACCTGAACCGGGGCAGCAAAGCCGCCGCCTACACCGACTTCGTGCTGACGGAGTTAATGCCCCACATCCAGAAGTATTACCGCGTCTCGACCACCCCCGCCGACAACGTGATTGCGGGCTTTTCGCTGGGAGGGCTGTCGGCGTTCGACATTGGGTTTCATCACCCGGAGCGGTTCAGCCGGGTGGGCGTGTTTTCGGGGTCGTTCTGGTGGCGGTCGAAGAAGTTTAGCAGCGCCTATGACGACGAAACCGACCGGATCATGCACAGCCTCGTCCGCGCCAGCAAGACCAAACCTGCCGTCAAATTCTGGCTTGAAACCGGCACCCACGACGAAACCAGCGACCGCAACAACAACGGCGTCATCGACGCCATCGACGATACGCTCGATATCATTAGGGCCCTGACAGCGAAGGGGTTCTCCCGCGAAACAGACATCCGCTACGTGGAGGTTGTGGGCGGCGAACACAACCAAAAAACCTGGAGTGCCATCATGCCGGATTTTCTGAGATGGGCATTTGGGAGGTAAGGTTTAGCCACAGAGTAAAGGGGAGTTGCACAGAATTTCTCTTTCTCACCAGTCTTAAAAAAACTCTGTGCAACTCCCCTTTACTCTGTGTAACTCTGTGGCTAAACTTTACTCATTTATGAAACTCCTCCTAATTCTCCTTCTGCTCTGCTCCTCTGCCATTGCCCAACGCAAGCTCGTCTGGGCCGATGAATTCAACAAAACTGGCCTGCCCGACTCCACCAGGTGGGGCTACGACGTGGGCGGCAGCGGCTGGGGCAACCACGAACTGGAATTTTACACGAAAAGTCGGCCCGAAAACGCCCGTATGGAGGGCGGCAACCTGATTATTGAAGCCCGCAAAGAAGCCTATCAGGGTAGTCAGTATACCTCCGCGCGGCTGTTGACCAAAAACACCGCCACCTGGACCTATGGCCGGTTTGAAGCCCGCATCAAAATTCCCGACGGGCGGGGCACCTGGCCCGCTTTCTGGATGCTGGGCCAGAACGTCTCGACAGTCGGCTGGCCCCTCGGCGGTGAAATCGACATCATGGAACACGTCGGTTATGATCAGGGCGAAGTACACGGCACCATCCACTGCGAGGCCTATAACCACCGGAAGGGCACCCAGAAAGGCAAGCACACCACGGTAGCCACGGCCTCAACAGCGTTCCATATTTACGCCATCGACTGGACCGCCGACAAGATCGATTTCTACGTCGATGACCTGAAGTTCAACTCCGTAAACCGCGCCGAACCGGGCAGCACCGAGGCGCAGTGGCCGTTTAACAAACCATTTCATCTGCTGCTGAACCTGGCCGTGGGTGGCGACTGGGGCGGCCAAAAAGGCGTTGACGAAACCATCTGGCCCCGGCGTATGGAGGTCGACTACGTGCGGGTGTACCAATAAATGCAGATCGGTATGGGCGTAGAATTACTCGTTTCGTTACCGTTGGCTCAATGACAGTCGTTTAGCAAAGCAAGTTTACTTCGCACAAAAAAGCCTTCTACACACCGTAGAAGGCATTTTTTGTGCGAATATGAGCGGTTGAGGTAGTGGGCAAAACGACCGTAGTTCTACGCCATCCCCCAAATATGGGATACACGCCCTGCCACCCGCTACCCAATTTTGTCATAGGCAACCGACCAGCCACACACCAAACCAACCGGTGACGCCAACGCCAATGACAACCACACCTACATTCAGAAATTTGCTCTTACTCATCACCGCGATGGCCATCTCTATGTCGGCCTGCCAGAAAGCCACCGACGGTGCCGTTGGCCCACAGGGAGCCACGGGTGCCGTTGGTCCCCAGGGCACTCCCGGTGCGGGAGGCCCCACCGGCCCAAAAGGCGACCCTGGCACCGCCAACGTGACGTATTCACCCTGGGCCGACGTGACCTTCACTGGCAGCGGCACGCTTTATACGGCATCAGTAACGGCACCAGGAATTACTCAGGCTGTACTTAATACGGCGGCTATTCACGTGTATTGGCGGGTGACCAGCGGCTACTACGTGCAACTACCTTACAGCGAAGTAGTTAGTACTACGACTTACACGCTTCTACATCGTTTATTTGTTGGCCGTATTGATTTAAGAGCATCCTACGCTCTGTCAACTGGCCAAAAAATTCGCTACGTCATCATTCCGGGTGGTGTAGCTGGCGGGCGTAAAGCCGCAGTTGACATGAATGACTACGCCGCCGTAAAAGCCTATTACCACATCCCCGACTGACTCTTTACTGGCTATTCCGACATTCATCCACACCCGTAAGCCTGCCCCCATCCACACCCTTACGATTACCACTATCCACACACTACCCTAAAAAGTAAGCCCCCGCCCCTCTGCTGAGGTGGCGGGGGCTTTTGCGTATCCCCCTTTTATGGGATACACAGGCCTGATTGGGTAATGCAACTTTGTCCTGGACATCCGGCAAAAAACGAACCCACGGATGGCCAGCGACCATGAAACGCTGTTTTCCAAACACCAGTTAGCTTACCGTCAACTCGTCACGCACCCGCGTGGGCCGCAATCATCCCGTCGAGGGCCAGTGCCGCCTGGGCATAGTCAGGAATGACACCGGCGGTGGGCTGGGTATAGTCGCCAACTTCGGCACCGGCCGCATTGGTAGCCCGCTTATTTACGGGTGTACCGTGGGTGAGCAGGTTCGCCATCTCGTCGGGTTTGATCAGGTAGTCCGCGCTTTTGGCCCGCATCTGAAGCGCCGTCACAAAACCCGCAATGATGGCCGATGCCCCCGACGTTTCACCGATAGACTTGAACTCGTTGGGCGAAGCTGGCCCGCCGTAGGTGGTCGTCAGGATGTTTTCACCCTGCGCGTAGACCTTCACCCGTGGTCCCCACGATGATGTGGGCATCTTTTGCGCCACACCAGTGGCTGTTTTGTTGGTCGGAAATTCGTGCGCAGCACCCACCAGAATGGCATGGGAACCGCTACCCAGATAAGCCGCCGCAAAATCGTCGGGGGTACTGTAGGGCGTATAGTGTTGTCCCGGCTGCAGAACGGCCAGTTCAGCCATGATCTGCGCCAGCAAGGCCTGATATTCCGCCATATAAGACGCCGAATGGTTTGGTATTTTCACACTGCTATCCAGACTAATGAGGTTTGACCGAAACGTAGCCGCTTTAGGGTCAGTAGCCGAGCCGGGCAGGTAACGCGATTTGTTGCCCGCCGCCGCCACCACGGTTATTTCTTTGAGGTTGGCCACGCGTAGCAGTTCATAAATGGCCGGTGTGGCGTCGAGGGGAAAGGCTTCACCGCCTGCGCCTACCTCAATCAGGATCACGTCGCCGCGATTACTGCGGTCGATGAGTTGCAGTAAACCCGCCGCTTCGTTATACACTTCCTTTTTCGGATTGGTATTCGGGGTCGGATTCAGTTCCAGGCGGGTGGTGCAGGACGCTAGCCGGATGGTAGCCTGCGGCACAATACCCCGGCACAAATCCTGGTTAGGTTGCACATCTCTGTCCATATTGGTGGCCTTCAGAACGCCCAGAATAGCCGTGCCATGGACTGATAGGCTGGGGTAGCCACCCGGTTTGAGCAGGTCATAGTTGGTCAGTGGCGGCGCCAGCGGGTTGACCAGATCGAAGGCGGGAGCTACGCCGAATTGGGAATGAGCCGCAAACCAGCCGTGCGCTTCCAGCACCGACAAGCCCACGTTCTTATTGGGCGTGATGGGGGCTGGCACGGGAATGTTCATAGCCGAGAGATACATCTGGTTCACCCGGCCATTGTCCGAAGCCAGCTTAGGCGTGATAAAGCCCATTGGGGCCGGGTCATTTTTGAGGTAAACGTAGTCGAAAAGGTGGGTAGCAGGCCGGACAAAGGCCAGGGGACGTTTCTGGTCGTAGCTGGGCAGAAAAGCACCCAGCCGGGTGAGCAGCGCTATCACCTCTGTCTCTGGATACCCGTCGTTCAGGCGAATGGTAAAATAATTATAGAGGTTAGCCATACTGGCGCGGCCCTCCTGATCTGGCTGAGCGGTAAGGGCACTTTGGCTCAACCGCCGGTTAAACCGTCTGTACTGATCAGGCTCTGGCCGCTGAATAGCCGTCAGCACCCGCAGTGGCACCTCCACTGGCACGTTCAGAAAGAGGTGTTCCGGCACGGCACCTGTGTGGCTGATGATGTGGTCGATTAGCCGAAGAAAAGGCGACGGGCTAAATTTTACCGACCGCGCTGGCTCAAAAAACGGGCGTGTATCAACAGGTTCGATACCGGCCTGTTTGATAAATGCGGCGGCGTAGTCATAGTATGAGTCGCTTACTTTAAACGTATTGATTAGCGAGTGGCTGGGCGTGAGCAAAATGGCATCACGAAACTTGAAAACGATTTCTCTGGCCATAACTGATTGATCTGGTGTGTTCTAAAAATTCGTCTAATATTGCTAAACTTAATCAAATTCACATACCACAATGGCCAATCCCATTTACCGTGCGGTCGGTTTTTCGACAACCCAGACGGAAGAAAACGTCCACGCACTGACCAAAAAGTTTCACAGTTCAGCCAGCCGAAGGCTGAAGACGGGAACGTTTATCGGCCTCGACCAACTGGTCAAGATCGTTAAAGAGCTAAAAGATGGCAAATTCGACGGCCTCCAGATCTGCTATGGTCTGGGCGAACCCACGCCAGGCTCCGGCGAACGATTTGGCCGCTATGAACTGATCCTGACCGAAGTAGCCCTGGCCGGTGAAGGTGATGGCGTTCATTCAACCAGACAGGGCCTGATCTATACGTCGGTAGAAGACACCAGCACCGAGCCAACAAACCTGGGCTGTCCACCACTGGCCTGCCCGCCGGGTGGTGGTAACAACTAACGAGCGTAATGATCAACCAGGTCGTCCACGTATTAAGCTACCTCAACCTGTTTTCGCTGCTGATCCCGATCAGTATCGGCCTCTGGCGGTGGCCCCGGCTCAACACCAGCCTGCGCGTAGCGTGGGCTGGTTTGCTGATCTATTTCCTGCTGTTTTCGCTCTCGATGCTGATGGCCCTGGGCTTTGTGAAGCTACCGTTTATCAACAGTCTTGAATTGGTCACCTACGCGTTGGCGGGCCTGTTTGGTGGTGCATTTGCTACCTGCTATGCGCTTGCCGTTCCGGGTGGCCTTCCGCGTGTTGCTATTGTTGGGCTGGGTACGTTGGGGGCCGTCGGCATTTTGGCCGAACTGATCTGGCGGCTCGACGACATCACGGTCAGTCCATGGGCCATACCCGTGCAGACCGTGATCAACACCATCATCCCGATGATTTATCTTCACCAGCTTACCCGCACCAGTACCGTCAGCCTGCTCACCGTTCCCCTGTTCTGGATCAGCATTGGGCGGCTGGTCAGTTCATTGCTCAGTACGCTCTACGATTCGCTGCGCCTGCCTATGGCCGAATCGTCGCGCGATCTGCTGTTTCAGTGGCTTTGTTTTCAACTCGCCCTCATGGTAGGCTGTAACATCATCTATGGAATCGGACTCTGGAAAGCCCGCCGTGCCGAACCAGCCCTGGGGCAGCACGCCTAAACGCTCCGTTGGCCTGTGGTGCTGCGCCCTGCTCCTGCTGGGCGGGGTGGCGGGCCATGCGCAACCCCTCACAATTGATTCTGTAGGGATAATCAACATGTATGGTCAGCGGAAAATAGTACGGCCAGACACCCTGTTGCAACTACCCGCCCAGCAGAATTTCCTCACCTTTTTCTGCTCGGCCAACCCACCTGTCCCCGTTCAGTACCGGCTTCAGGGCCTCGACGAATTCTGGACGGATGGCCTGTCGACCGACCGGTTTCATTACGCTAATCTGGTTGGGGGAAACTACACGTTTCAGATCCGGGCCGTTAAAGCAGCCACCACCCAGCCACCTCTTTCGTTGCCCATCCACATCGATATACCCTTCTGGAAACGGGTCTGGTTCTGGCCCATGCTGCTGCTGTATCTGACGGGTGTCATGGGCATTATCATTTATTTGTTTGTGCGGTATCGGTTTCTGCAAAAACTACGGGCTACCAAAGTCCGCGACCGCATTGCCCGCGACCTCCACGACGACCTGGGCAGCTACCTCAGCAGCATCAGTATCATGAGCCGAAGCGCGGCCAAGGCGTCGGGCAAAAACCCCGAACGCGCCCGTGCCCAAATCGAAACCATTGGCCGGACCGCTCGCCACATGCTCGAATCGATGGGCGACATTGTCTGGAGCATCAACCCCGCCCACGACTCGATGGCCCACGTTGTTGACCGCATGACCGACGTGGCCAACAGCCTGTTTACGGATACTGACATCGGTTTTGACCTTCAGGTGGGCGACGACGTGGCCAAAGCCAGACTCACCGCCGAGGCCCGACGCGACTTTTTTCTGATCTACAAAGAAGCCCTCACCAACGTGGCCCGCTACGCCGGGGCTACCCGCGTGCGGGTGGCGCTGCAACGCAGCCAGCATGACCTGGAGCTAACCGTACAGGACGACGGCTGCGGCTTCGATACCGCCAACCCAACCTACAAAAACCCCGGTGGGGGCAACGGCCTGCGCAACATGCAAACCCGCGCCAGCCTCATTGGCGGCCAACTCACCATCAACTCCGTCCCCCACGAAGGCACCACCGTCCGGCTGGTGATAGCGGGCGGGGCAAGGGTCTGAAACCGTACATTGTCTCTATCACCCTTTTATGGGATACTAACGTAGACTGGATTGGTGAGCTTTACGGTCAGCATTATGCCAAACACCGAGTCAATACTCAGATGTATGCTTCTACAATAACGGTTGCAGTTGGGTCCAGAGCTGGGCCAACGTGGCTGGTGTATAAACAGCCCCACCACCGGCACGAAAACACTGCTTGAACACAGCGTTGAGTTGGGCTAATGTGGCGCGTTTGCCCTTGGCAAGGGCGGCACTTTGCAAGGCTGCCACAATGCCCGCCGTGATGGCCGATGCCGCTGACGCTGCCGAATAGTAGGACAGTTTCCCGTTCGTACTAAGCGACCGAACGCAGGCTCCCCACAGGTAGACGTTGATCAGCAGCCCCTGGTTGGCATAAGCTTGAATAGCGTTTGTGGCATCAATGGCACTGACCAGCACCGAAAAACTGCCCGTGTAAGTGGCAGACGGACCGGAGCCTGTGGCGGGGGAAAATGACCCGGAAAAATCGGTGTACTGTAGTGCTGGCGTCTGCCCATCGCCATACCGTTTGAGTTTTGTCAGATACTCATCAAGGTCCGGGGAATCTGTTGAGAAAATATCAGGCTGCCAGGCTGCCGGTTGCACCACTATAACGTTGGCCTGGATGCATTCCTGAAACAACCCCCGAATGTCGAGCAACGTTTCGATGGGGAAATTGAAATTTTCCGACCGGCCATAGGGCAGTGCCACTGACCGTTCGATAAGCAACACACCCGCCCGGCCACTGGTGATGGCGGTGGTGATGACATTGCGGACATGAAAATTGGCGGCGAAGTCGATAACCGTTTGTTGGGGCAGGCTAAGCTTGGCGCGAGGGAATGAACAGAGAATAAGGGCTGCACCAGGCACCAGGCCCGTGAGCGCTTCTCTGGCTCTGGCAGGGGTTTGGGCAAGCAGTACACCCATCGTTTTGAAGAAATGTGGCACGTCACCATACGGGTCTGGGGCGGGCGGATCGGAGGGTAATGTACCCGGTATCACATTGATCGTCCGGCCACTCAGGTAGGCGTGGCGCGGTATGAGTCGTGGGCCGGGGCCGTAGTCTTCGGCATCGAGGATAGTGACCCCCTCACCCCGCTGTGGAAACGCGGCGGCCCCAAGTACCGTGTAGTAATCGGATGGGGTTGAGCAGGTAGTGGTTGAGCGAACGGCGCGGGCAACTTTCATAGACCGCCTGGCCAGGAGTTTCTGAACAGCAGGCCACGCGCCGTAGGAATCGGTCGGCAGGCGAGCAGGCGGCACCAAGGTCATAGCGCCTTCAACCCACCAGTGGTCGATTCGGACATTGGCCGTGACCTCATGTAGCCTTGTTAACTCTTTTTCAAGTTCCGCACCAGTAGCATCGAGTATAAACGCAAAATGATTCAGTACATTCACCGCACCATGTCCCTGTTTGTAGTACGCCACTCTGTCGCACAGAAAATAGAGATTGAACACCGTTTTATTGCCAAACAGACGTTGAATACCGCTTAATAGAGTAGGGAAGGATTTTTCGTCGGTCTCTGACTCTTTTTTGTATAATGCTGCCAGCCTCAATTTTTGGGCTGCATAATAATCAGGGCCAAGCATAACCGTTGCGGGCAGGTTTTCAGGCACCACAACGTCATCGGCCAACTTGAGTACGATCAATGTCTTATTCATTTTCTATTTTCTTTACAAATCGTTCATAATCAGTCCATCACCTACAAAACAAACAAAATATGGCTACCGAATCAAAAGATGTCGAGCGAATCAGCAGTGGATTCATTAAATCCGAACTGCTGGCAAATTTCTCCAACGCACTGCAGAACAAAGTGTTGTACGTAAAAGACGCAGCCGGGAATTATGTGGAAGCCCTGCCCCATAGTTCAATCGCCAACGATGGCTTTTTTATCAAAAAACAAACGGTCAAAAAACTATTGGCCGCCATCGAAAAAAAACGGAGTGGTTGCGTACTCGTCAATTTTGTGATCGGGCCAAGTGCGGTGCAGGGTCAGCAATTGCAGTTGATGTTTACCGCCGTAGAGTCTATTCGGATGGTTGAACCGGGTGATCTGGGTGAGCTTTGCCTGTCGACAGCCAAAACGAAGGGCGAATCAACCGAACCGCCAACGAGCGGCGTACCACATCCGCACCCGCCCCGCCCCGCCGAAGGATAGTCAGTATACCAGCTCACCCATTTTCCCCTACTGCCGTGATTAGTTATTTGGTACTCGAATGGCTCCAGTTATTTTCTCAGGCCTACATCCTGCTACCATTACTGCTGGTCATTAGCCGCTGGCGAAGTCATGATGCCTTTCGCCGCCGGGTGGGCTGGTTTATACTGTTCAATGCGGCGTTTCCGGTGCTGTCGTGGGCATTGGTTAGCCTCTTCAACAAGAATATTCCGCTCTTCTACGTAGCCTCGCCCCTGCTGGTAGTGCTTATCTATCGTCTTTTCAATGCTTGGCCAGGTACATCAGCTATGGCCTTCTGGCGAGTTATTCGCGGGTTGGTGGTAGCTTATTGCCTATTTGTGGTGGTCGATATGATCTGGCTCGAAAACCCAATGACCACGTTTTCGAGGCACATTTACCCACCCGAAAAACTGCTCATCGTACTGATGTCGTTTTATTTTTTGTACCGGTTTAGCCGCGCGGCCCACACCGACTTTTCGAGTTTGTGGATCGGTATTGGCGTTGGCACAAACGCGCTCCTGTCGTTGATGATCCTCCTCTATTCACCCTACCTAAGCCTACAGCCCAACACCGTAGGCTTTTATATGTGGTATGGCCTGGCCTCATTTGTCAGTATATTGACCTACTCATTTTATGCCTACGGCCTGTGGGTGTATCGCTCCTATCTGCCACAGCCTAAACTTAACCGGCTGTTGGCTAACCAACCGCGCTGATGAACCGGCTGTGCTGGCTACTATTTCTGATCTTATCGATGCTTCAGGGGTACGGGCAACCCCCTGTGCAGGTTTGGGTAAATAAGCAACCCATCAGCGACACGCTGACACCAATTCAAGTCACTGGCAACCAACGCCTTACTATTCGTTTACTCGTTCCTGCGGCTGACACCAGTCAATTTACTGTTCGTCTTGATGGCGTCGACGAGGACTGGCAGACCTTCCGGCATCAGTTTTCGTTGTCGTATGTCGGCTCACCGGGGGGCACTTATACCCTACTCATTAAATCGGCTACCCGGCCAATACGAAGCCTGGCGCAGATAACCATTGCCCCACAACTCTGGCAGTTGTGGTGGTTTCTGCCCTCGCTTTACTTAGTGGCGTTCCTGTTTCTGGCCACTGCCTTATATTTCAACTATCTACACAAACTCCATCAGCAGGTTCGGATGCAACACGTCCGCGACCGCATTGCCCGCGACCTCCACGACGATATGGGCAGCTACCTCAGCAGCATCAGCATCATGAGCCAGACCGCCCGCCGCAATGCCTTCCGTGACCCCGAAAAAACCCAGACCGCGCTGGATGCCATTGGCCAAACCGCCCGGCAGGTGATCGAGCGTATGGGCGATATGGTCTGGAGCATAAATCCCTCCCATGACTCGATGGCCGACGTGCTGGTCCGCATGACCGACGTGGGAAACGCCCTTTTTGATGATGCTGACGTGGTGTTTAACCTTTCCGTAGCTGACGACGTGCGGCATATGAGCCTGTCGGCGGAGGTGCGACGCGAGTTTTTTTTGATCTATAAAGAAGCCATCACCAACGTGGCCCGCTATGCCGGGGCCAATGGCATTCGGGTGACGCTGCGGCGCGAAGGGGCGGCCCTGGCCATGACCGTGCAGGATAACGGCTGCGGCTTCGATACCGCCAACCCAACCTACAAAAACCCCGGCGGAGGCAACGGGCTGGGCAATATGCAGGCACGCGCCAAACTCATTAATGGTATACTGACGATCCAATCTGTACCCGGCGAAGGTACCACCGTCCGGCTGGTGGTGGCGAGTGGATAGCATAGCTGACAAATTGGTTCGTATTGATTGACCGCTCCCATGATTATGGTAGCATTCCCTATCCCAGAGCCAGTACCTTCGTGTACCAGCCGACGCTAAAAACCACTCCATCATGGCCATCCGGGTAGCAATCTACGAAGACAATCAACCCCTGCGCGAAGCACTCAGCGCCCTCATCGCCGACGAGGCCGATTTCACACTGGTGGGGGCCTTTGGCGACTGCCTCCACGCCAACGACCAGACCTACCGCCTGCAACCCGACGTGGTGCTGATGGACATCGACCTGCCGGGGCGCGACGGGATTCAGGCCGTGACGGGCCTGCACCGCGAATTTCCGAACGTGGATGTGCTGATGCTGACGGTTTTCGATGATGACGACCGGGTGTACCGGGCACTCTGCGCCGGAGCGTCGGGCTACCTGCTCAAGCAAACCACCCCCGACCAGATTCTGGAGGCCATCCAGTCGGTCTATGCCGGTGGCGCCCCCATGACGCCGAGCATTGCCCGGAAGGTAATCCAGACGTTCCCCAACCGTATTGGCCATTCGGCAGACCTGGACCAACTCACCGCCCGCGAAAGTCAGGTGCTGCAATTTTTGGCCAAAGGCCTCAGCTACAAGCTGGTAGCCAGCGAGTTAACCATTAGCGTCGAGACCGTCCGCACCCACATCAAGCGCATCTACGAAAAACTCCACGTTCACTCCGTCACCGAAGCCGTGGCGAAGTACAGGGGGTAAGAGCGTAGTTCTCCATCCCCCAAATATGGGACGCGGCGGTAGCCTGGGCTTCGGACATTTATACCGAACTAATTGCCTTTCCGCCGTTATCCTCATCATGAAAACCTGTTCAATGCTAAGCAACACGCTGCCTGTCGGCGTGTTGCTGCTTTTTATCTACCCAGTTTCGACCCGTTATCAGGCTGGTTGTGCCTGATACGCATTCAGCCTGATTGAGCAGGTCAGCGAGAGGGTGGTGCCTTCGCCGGGGCTGGACCGGATAGTTAAATTACCCCCCAAATCGTTGGCGCGTTGTCGCAGGCTGGTAAGGCCGTTGCTACCCGCCCGCGTTGCCAATGGGTCAAAACCAACGCCATCGTCGCTCACGGTGAGCCGTAAGTAAGCTTCCACGCAGGTCAGGCTAACCGACACGTGGCGGGCCGAGGCGTGGCGCACGGTATTGTGCAACATCTCTTTGTAAATCAGGTACACCGCCCGGTGAACGTCGGAGGCTATTTCGCTACAATCAGTAGCCGTGGGCAGGTCGAGCAGCAGTTCAACGGGCTGACTATCGAACAGGGCATAAGCCGTTTCGCGCAGCCGAAACACAAAATCGTCACCCGTAGATGGGCTGGCCGACAGGCTCCACACAATCTGCCGCATGTTGGTCAGCACCTGCCGCGCCGACTCGCCGATGAGGCGCAGGGTGGCGCGGGCTTCGTCGGGTTGCGTGACCAACTGCTTGTCTGCCGCCTGACTCAACATACTGATGCCGCTCAGATCACCACCAATATCGTCGTGCAGGTCGCGGGCAATATCGGCCCGGATGCGCTGTAACTGGCCTTGTTTACGCTCGTTTTCCTGCAACTGGGCAATCAACTGGGCCTGCACTATGCCCCGTTCGCGCTCGGTTTGCCAGTTGCGCAGCGACAGCCCCAGCGTGAAACAAAGCACTTCCAGCACCACGCCAAGCTGCATAAAACTAATGGGAAACGTGAAGGCATTGGCTGGTTGAAATGTGAACAGGGCAGGTACGTAGTTGCCCCACAAGGCCACCAGACAACCGGTGGTAAAAATGAATGAGCCGACCACAAAATAGATCATGACCGGCTGGCGAAGCCGAAGAACACGGGGCACCACCCACAGCGCGGCAGCGGCCAATATGAGGCGTGTGGCCACATAAATCACCGAACGAAGCTGGGCCGACCCATCCATAAGGTACAGAATAGCTTCGGCAATCATATGCCCCCCCAACAGCATCAGCATGACCCGCAGCAGCCGGTGGCTGGGCGGGTCGTTCTGCCTGAAATTCATGAGTTGCATGGCAAACTGAACATACAGGGCAAAGGCCACCGTCTCGGTTAACGTGACCATGTAGCTGACACCGGGTTGATAAGCCGGATTTTCGTACTCCAGATCGTCGTAGCGGAACGTAATGATCATGCACACGATATACACGGCATAGTACCCGTACACCGCCTTACGTTGCTGCCAGTACGATAGCGCAGCGTAAACCGCCATCATCAGCAGCATTCCATCGAAGAAAAGCCGTAGGTGAGGGTACGTTACGGGCAGAATAGACATGGTAAAGTGAAGACTGAGAGGCGGTTGGATCGGGGTATGCTTACCTACCTGTAAGGTAATACCAAGCAGTCAACTAAGCAAAAAATTGTATTTTTTGTAAGTATAAATACTTATTTTATCGAATAGCATCTGTGATGAACAGCCTACCGGTCAGGCAGCTACAGCGGCTACTTCGGCGTGGCCAGCAGGTAATTCAGTTCCTCGACCAACTGCCGGATTCGTTTGTTCTTCCGAACGCGATAAAAGAGCAGCACGTCGTCCGCCGCTGTGCTGCTCTTTAGCCTGATACGGATATCCGTTCCGTTATGGTACGTACCCCACGCCAGGTGCTTTACCAGGCCAATTCCCTTTACCTCGTCGAACGAATAGGACGTACCAAATAAGCCGAAATAAGATGGTCGAATTAATCGGTTGGCAGTATCAATTGTTACCTGCTGTCCCCACAGCGCGGCATTTACGCCAATGGCGGCCAGATTGGCAAAAAAAGTGATCAGGTACAGGGGTGGATCTTTCTCAAATGAAACGTCTGATCCCAGGAAATAGGCAAAAAATAAGCCGCTAAAGCCAACGGCTAAACCTAAATTCAACTGCCTGAACAACTTCGATGTATAAACACCATCGCGCTGGGTGAACTGACTAAACGTAATTTTATTTTTCGGGGCCTTTTGCGCAACCGGCTCCGTTACCAGCAGTGCCTGAATAAAGGGCAGTGCTACTTTCTTAAAATAGACAAACGCTGGTGCCGTTACGCGTTGACCAGCCGTTAATCGAATACCCATACCGTAGGCATCATTCGCCAGCAACAACCGATAATACCCCTGCTCGACGGGATCATACAAGTTGTCTACTTTCACGTAGTCTACGCCGCTCAATTCGCTGAAACGATATGTTTTTCTGGTACCAAAAAGCGTAATTAATCGTACCGTTTTTGTGGCACCATCCACAACGACCTGCCTGCCCCCAATATAGAAAAAGGGCAACACCACGACGACACTACTAATCAACAACAGACTGATAGACAGCATAGTAAACAATCCATACGTTACTATAAAGAACAACGAGGTTAGGGTAAACAAGGCCAGCAGCGCGTATCCCAGCACCGTCCATACGGCGTTGGGGTATAACTTGATTTGCTCCCCATCGATGTCAGCTATTTTTTGTTGTATCATCGCTGATTTTACCGAACGCACGAAACCTGGTACTTGAGTTCACCACCCTGTTTGGTCTGAACATTCCGCTCGGCGTCCTCGAAGAAATAATCAAAATCAACGACGTTAAACTGTTTCGCCGATAGCGGTTTTACGACGTCATTAATCACTTTATCTGGTGATTTTTCGGGCGATTCATCGCCATAATAAATTGTTTCTATACGAACGTTAGTGGTCGCCTCGTTGACCAGGTAGCAATGTTTTCCCAGGGCCAGGGGCGTACCCTGTCCTGTTGGTTTAGGATAGAGTAAAATTTCTTTTATCACCTGTCCACACTGCGGTACGGTATACACGTAGGGGAATATCCATTTATTGGTGAACATAATCGCCAGAATGAGTAGGGTGGCGTAAGCCTGTAGGTTGGGTACGGCAGCATACCGACGCAATAAAATAGCGGCAATAATGATAAATATATTTAGGGCGGCAAAGCCAATCCAGTACGTCGTAGCAGCAACGGTCATAGTCGTCAGTATTTCCCAAAAAACTTGTTGAGGGCCTCCACTTTATTGTTTACGTGCAGCTTTTCGTAGATGTTGTAGATGTGCTTCTTGAGGGTCTTCACGCTGATGAACAGTTGATCGGCTACTTCGTTGTACGTCAATCCTTTAGACAACATCGTGAGCACGTCTACCTCGCGGGGGGTGATGCCATAGTCGGGGCGGGGCGGGTCTTTGTGCTGTAGTTTGGCCACAATCTTGCGGGCAATGTCGCTGCTCATCGGCGAGCCGCCTTCGTACACTTCCCGGATGGCCGTCAGGAGCAGTTCAGGCTTGCTCTTTTTCAGAATATAGGAGTTCGCCCCGGCCTCCAGCGACTGAAAGACCTTCTCGTCTTCGTCGTAGATGGTACACATGATAAACTCGACGCTGGGGCAAACGTGCTTTAATTTCCGCACGCAGTCGATGCCGCTGATGTCGGGCAGGCCGATATCCATCAGCACCACGTCGGGCAGCAGTTCGGGAATTTTGCGCAGGGCCTCGGCACCCGTGCTGGCCACCGCCACGCAGGTATAGTCGTCGTTGCGGCTCACAATGGTTTGCAGCAGCAACTGAATGTCCGGGTTGTCTTCAACAATGAGTACAGAAATCATGCTTATCCCCCCATCGGGGCCTGAATACTGACCTGGGTGCCGTTGTCGGTGATCCAATCGATCTGGCCTTTTACGCTTTCGATGTTCTTTTGCATGTTGCGCAGGCCATTGCTCCAGAGGTTGGCCGAGCCGTGGGGCATGCCTTTGCCATTGTCGCGGATCAGGATGTGCAGCTCATTTTCGACCGTGGCAATGGCCAGTTCCACCCGCGATGCTTCGGCATGCTTCACCACGTTGTGAATGGCCTCTTTCACGGATTGGTACACACTGCGGCGGATAACCCCTTTCAGCTCGCGCTGCGGGTTGGTGATGGTTTCGGTGAAAATCATCTGGATACCGGCTTCGCCCAGAAAATCGGCGCAAAATTTACGGATATAGGCCACCAGGCTTTGCAGGTTGTCGTTGTTGACGTTCAGGCTCCAGACAATCTCGTTCATTTTCGTCGTCATCTCCGACGAAGCCCGGGCAATGATTTGCACCTCCGCCGAATTGGTCTCCGGGCGTTGTTTCAGCAGTTCGCTGGCCAGCGAAATCGAGGTCAGTGCCGCCCCCAGTTCGTCGTGCAATTCCTGCGAAATACGGCTTCGCTCCTCCTGCTGCGCCGCTATCCGGCTTTTCAACTGCCGCCATTCGGTTTCCAGGTGCAGCTTGGTCAGTTTTTCCGACTCCAGCATTTTGCGTTTCCGCCAGTAGAGCACCCCCAGCAGGGCCACCAGGGCTAGCAACGCACACCCCACCACCAGCGCCGCGATGATGTCGTTTTTCCGGTCGATCAGGTACTGCCGGTCGGCCATGAGCTTGTCGTGGGCCAGTTGTTTCACCCGTTCGTGGTACTGGATGAGCGCCCGGTTTTTTTCGCCGTTAGCAAAATCCTGTTTAGCCTTGTTGACTTTTTCGAGCGCAGCCAACGCCTGATCCGGTCGGTTGGTTTGTTTATAGAGCTGATACTGCGTCTGGAAAAACGCCTCGCGTTCCAGCATCGGCAGCGAATCGACATTCGTCAATCGACTGGCTATCAGCAGGTTTCGCTCCGTACCAGCCACGTCACCCGCCTGCCAGTCGGTGCGGGCCAGCGAGATCAGGGGCAGCGCCAGCGTGGCGGGCGGGTACAGCTTTTTAACCAGTGCCTGGTAGGGATTTATAAATAGCCGCGCCGAGTCGGTCTGGTGTTTGGCCAGAAAATAGTCGCCCGCGTTTTTGTACAGCTCCACCGCTTCGCCCCACGTTGTGGCCGACGACTGACTCATTGCCAGTCCCTTGCGCAGGTAGGCGGCGGCGGCGGCGGTGTCGCGGCGGGCCGCTTCAAAGCCGTATAAATTGGTATACCCACCAATCACCTGCCCCGTATCGTTCTTACTGACAGCCGATTGCAATGCTCTTAGCTGATACCCCACGGCCAGATCGTCGCGTTGCTGAAAGTGGAACAGGATGGCCAGGTTGTTTTGAATAATGGGCACCCGCGAGGTGTCTTTGGTTTGCGGCAAGGCTTCCATTGCCCGCAGGTAATAGGCGATGGCCGAGTCGTTTTGCTCCTGAATCTGGTAGCTGACGGCCCGCGAAAAGAACGCCAGCATCCGAAACCGGTTTCTTGTCGGTTGCCGCGTGGGGTCATTCACCAAGGCCAACGCGGTGTCGCCGAGACGGTGGGCCAGGGCAAAATCGCCCTGGAAAGCCGCCCGGTTATACATGGCTTGATTGTAGTAGTTAAACAACCCCTGATCGAACCCATACCGGCGCGAAATACTCCCCGCTTCCCGAATCAGGGCATAGGCACTGTCGGGACTGGTGTTCTGCACGTCATGAGCCTGAGCGAACAGGGCAAATACCCGCGCCGAATCCCGTGCCGAAATGCCCGCGCCACCCACCGGCCTGTGCTGTTGGCACGACGAAACAAGGCCCGTCGCACCAACAAAAATCAACAGGTAAACGGACAGTCTCATGGATAGGCAGCGGAAAACAGGGTGATGTATTGGCGTAAAAGTAGGCGTTCCCGGCTCTATTCAGGCGGCTTGAGGCCGTATATACTACAAAAGTAGTAGGCCAATCAACCCGTTGACGATCAATATACTACCAAATCAGTATGGCAACAGACTACGGACCGGATGACCTTTGAGCCGAACAAAAAAGAACAACCCATGAAAAATTGGATCGGCGCACTCGCCCTTACCACCACCCTCAGTATGAACGCTATGGCGCAAGACAACAAAGAACAACTCGTCGACAAAATCGAGCAAAGCAACGTCTGGATGACCGGATACATGGTCGAAAAGCTCTTTACCATCAACCTCTCCCCTACCATGTGGGAGGCCGTTTTGGCCGCGCCCAGCCAGCCCCGTGGCCGCGATAGTTTCAAACGCATGGCCCAGTCGCTGGTCGATTTTTCGGACAAAGTCGGCTATACCAGCCTCAACGAGAAGTGCGGCTTTGGCGTCCAGAATGACAAAGCGAAGGAATACAAATCGACCTGCCAGGAGCAGATCGACGGGTTAGCCAAGAAGATCACGCTCAAAGTGGACGCCCCCAGCATTGCCAAAAACCCCGATTCGTTCAACCTCACGATGGGCTACCTCACCACCATCGCCGACTTCTTCGGGTCGCGCAGCAAATATATTTCGGACGGCTGGCGTCCCAAAGGCGACAAGCTCAACATCATCCTGACCCCATCGGCCACGGCCACGGGCATAAAAGTGGCCTGGAGTACGGATGGCCAGACTGTTACCGTGAGCGGCCCGGCCAACAAAGAGGTAGCGGGCTGGAACGACGCCATCCTCAACGGACTAGCCAAAGGCGGGAAAACGGGGGGTGCTACCAAGAACTAATGGCTCATCCCTCATGAAATACCTCCTGCTTTTTGCCCCTCTGTGCCTATTGCTGACGGCCTGCGGCGGTACGGATAAAGCCGCCGATGCAACCACGACCGAAACCATCCAGTCGGCCAACAATGAAGAGAAAGAAATCGACGAAAATGGGCTGCACCAGATGCCCAACAGCGACCAGATCGAGGAGGCCTACGACGCTATTCTGGACAAGGCCGACGTGAAAGATCCCGAACTGATGGAGGTGCAGATTAGTTTCAGCAAACACATTTCCAGTATGGACCGCGACGATGCCAACCTGTCGGTGACGATGGTCTCGCCGGAGAACAGGGATAAGCTCGTGTTTTATCGCTACGATTTCGGCAAAAAGCAGGTGCGCGAACCCGTGCCAATCACGTTGACAACGGGGATGGGAAACACCGAAAAATTCATCGACACCTACGATGGGTTCAAAGCGTCGCTCTTCAAAAAATCGGCCGTTCTGGATTTCGACAAGGCCGACAACGTGTACAAAGATGCCATTGCCAAATCGGCGTATGGGCCGGACAAATGCTACGTGA
>JBBRMP010000055.1:0-26898 GCA_038230755.1 Cytophagales bacterium
TACGAAATGGATGCGTTTTACCATCATGAAGCCCTTTTTCTAAAGCTAACTTCGCTGGTATACTTAGTAGTGGTGTATTGACTCGTCCCATGCAATAAAGGTACTAAAAATAACATAAACTATTTTTTGTTACATACTTATCGTGAAAGAGATGATGATTGCTCCTAAATAGCTCTCGACATTTCCTATACTATACAAGAGCGCAGAGACCCCCGGTTGCTGCGCTCGCGTTGTTTTCGACCGCCCCTAAACAGTTTCTTATCTGGGTGAATAATCTTCGCGGAATTGGCCTATTTTTGCCAAACAGTATGCATGCATACTAATTTCGGAAAACAGCAGACTCTTTTATGGCCAACGCCTTCATTTACGATGCCGTACGGACCCCACGCGGGCGCGGCAAGAGCGACGGATCGCTCCACGATATTCAACCCATTTCGCTGTTAAGCAGTGTGTTGCGCGAAATTCGTGACCGTAACCACCTCGACACGCGCCTCATCGACGACGTGATTATGGGTTGTGTTACGCCCATCGGCGAACAGGGTGCCGACATTGCCCGGACCGCCGTTCTGGAGGCGGGTTATGCCGAATCGGTGGCGGGCGTACAGTTGAATCGATTCTGCTCATCAGGGCTGGAGGCCATCAATCAGGCTGCCGCCTACGTGATGTCAGGGCAGGTCGATGCCGTCATTGCGGGAGGCGTAGAGTCGATGTCGCGGACGCCGATGGGGGCCGACGGTGGGGCTATTTTCATGAACCCGCAGATTGTAGCCCGTCATAATATTGTGCCGCAGGGTATCTCGGCTGACCTCATTGCTACGCGGCAGGGCTACACCCGGAGTGACGTGGATGCTTTCGCCGCAGAATCGTACCGCCGGGCCGAGGTAGCGCAGCGCGAAAATCGCTTTCACAAGACGCTGGTGCCATTTAAGGACGAAATCGGCATCACCGTGCTGGACCGCGACGAGGGCGTTCGGCCCGGCACCACCGCCGAAACGCTGGGCAAACTGAAACCTGCGTTCGAAATGATGGGTCAAATGGGTCTCGATGCGCTGGCCCTGCTCAAATACGCCGATTTGAACCAGATAAACCACGTGCATCACGCCGGCAATTCATCACAAATAGTGGATGGGGCAGCGGGCGTATTGGTTGGTAGTGAGGCATTTGGGCAAATGTCGGGCCTGAAACCCCGCGCTAGGATCGTGGCCTTCGCCATTGTCGGGTCCGAACCTACGATCATGCTCACTGGCCCCGTTCCGGCCACCCACAAGGTGCTGAAAAAGGCGGGCATGAGCATCAAAGACATCGATTTGTTTGAGGTAAACGAGGCCTTCGCGGCGGTGCCAATGCTGTTCATGGAGGAGTTTGGCGTAGACCACAGCGTGGTCAACATCAGCGGCGGGGCCATTGCCCTGGGCCATCCTCTGGGAGCCACGGGAGCCATCATTTCAGCCACTTTGCTAGACGAGCTGGAGCGTACTGGCAAGCAGTTCGGCCTCTCGACCCTCTGCATCGGCGGCGGTATGGGTATCGCCACCATTTTTGAACGAATCAATTAAACAGTCATGTCAGCCACGGTCTGGATTAGTTGAATACCTTCTCCGGCATAGGCTGCGGCAAAATCACTGTCGTAACTGGCTATCTTACTGACGTCATTCAGTTTGCAGGTTGCCAGGATGAGGGCATCGTTGGGCAAGAGATTGTACTGCTGCATGTAGCGAAGGTAGAGTGGAATAATTGCTTGGTCGACTTCCAGGTAGCTGAAACTCTCAAGCAGTTCGGTAGGATCATTCCTTCTCATTATAGCTGGAATAGTACCATCCCGTTTTAGCGTAAGCGGCGATTTGCCTCCCGCCGTAGCCAGTGCATAAAACGAGAACTCACTCAAAACAACCTGATTGATGTAAAGAGTCAACTGCGTTGCTCTTTTTAGATAATCATACAAATCGACCTGCCTGCCTTTTAAGTTTTCAACTAGGATTGAGCTGTCGAGAAAGATTCTATTGCTCATAAACATTTAGCGAATCCCAGTCAAAATCAGGATCTGGACGCTTCAATTTGTTGAAAAACTCATCTGATACCTCAGCCAACGAACGCTTTGGCTCCTGTTCCTCACGAGCAGGACGGAATTCAATAATCATCGTCTCATCGCGCATTTCGTCGGGAACTGTGATGATGATTTTGCCATTTTCTGGCTTCTGAATCAATCGGATAGCCGCCATTTTACACCCTGTTTTTGGTAAAAATACAAAATACAATTGCACATGATTAACTACACCGTAGACCAAAACGTTGCCGTCATCCGCTGGAACATGAGCAGCAGCCCGATGAACGTGCTCAACGATGAGTCGATCCCTCAGTTTGAGGAAGCCCTCAACACCGCCTATGCCGACGAGGCCGTAAAAGGCATCATTATCACGTCGGACAAGCCCGAATTTGTGGCCGGGGCCGACCTGAAAATGATCCTTCGAAACAACGACAAAGACCCCGCCGAGATGCTGACCGTATCGATGGAGTTGAACCGCATTTTCCGGAAAATGGAGACCAACGGCAAGCCCGTAGTAGCAGCCATCAACGGTACGGCTCTCGGCGGCGGCTACGAAATCTGCCTCGCCTGTCATCACCGAATTGCCCTTTCCAACCCGAAAACGCAGATTGGCCTTGTGGAAGTGACCATCGGTCTGTTGCCGGGTGGTGGTGGCACGCAACGCCTGCCGCGCATGATCGGGATGCAGGCTGCTCTGCCCTTGCTGGTAGAAGGCAAGAAACTCGGTGTGGCCGACGCGCTTACAACTGGCCTGATCGACGACGTGGCCGAGACACCCACGACGATGATGGACAAGGCACGTACCTGGATTCTGGCCAATCCGAACCCGCTGAAACCGTGGGATCAGATCGACAAGAAAACGGGCAAAATCGTGGCCCGCGACAATTTCAAAGTGCCCGGCGGCAACGTCCAAAGCCCGACCGGGGCGCAGACGTTCGCGGCGGGAACGGCCATGCTGATGGACAAAACCAAAGGCAACTACCCCGCCCCCATCGAGATCATGGCCTGCGTCTACGAAGGCTTGCAGGTGAACATCGACCGGGCGTTGGTGATCGAGGCGCGGCATTTCGTAAAAGTAGCAACCTCGAACGTAGCCAGGAGCCTGATTCAGACCATGTTTCTGGGCATGAATGAAGCTAACAAAGGCGCGAGCCGTCCGAAAGATCAGGCGAAAACAGATGTAAAAAAGCTGGGTATCCTGGGTGCGGGCATGATGGGTGCGGGCATTGCCTACGTGTCGGCCGTGGCGGGTATCGAGGTGGTATTGAAAGATGTGTCGGCGGAGGCCGCTGAGAAGGGGAAAGACTACACGCGGAGCCTGTTGAAGAAAGGCGTTGACCGGGGCAAAGTAGACCCCACCACGGTTGACACGACCCTGAACCGGATCAAAGCCACCGGCGATTATGCTGACCTCGAAGGCTGCGACCTTATCATCGAGGCCGTTTTTGAGAACCGCGAACTGAAGGCGACCGTGACCAAAGAGGCCGAACCTAAACTGGCTCAATACGGAATATACGGCTCCAACACATCCACATTGCCTATTACGGGCCTGGCCGAAGCGTCGGTCAATCCCAAGAATTTTATCGGTATCCACTTCTTTTCGCCCGTCGATAAGATGATGCTGGTGGAGATCATTGTGGGGAAGGAAACGTCGGATTATGCTCTGGCCGTGGCGATGGACTACACCCGCAAGATTCGGAAGACGCCGATTGTAGTCAATGATTCGCGCGGGTTCTACACATCGCGTTGCTTTGGCACCTATACGGCAGAAGGCATGGAGTTGTTGAAAGACGGCGTGAACCCAATTTTGATCGAAAACGCCGGAAAAGACGCGGGTATGCCCGTTGGGCCGCTAGCCGTTCATGACGAAGTAGCCCTCGATCTGAGCCTGAAAGTCATGACCGAGTCGGTGAAGGCGGGTGCGTTGAGTGCCGACGAGCCGATTTTCCAGATGGTGCAGAAATTCAACGAACTGGGCCGCATTGGCAAGAAAGCCAAAGCCGGTTTCTACGATTATCCAGACGGCGAAAAGAAGGCCCTATGGCCTGGCCTGGCCGATTTGTACCCCGTTTCGGCTCACCAGCCCAGCCTGGACGAAGTGAAAACGCGTCTGTTATGCCGGCAGTCCATTGAGGCCGTTCGGTGTTTTGAGGAGGGCGTAATCCGCACCAAACTCGACGCTGACCTCGGCTCGATTCTGGCGTGGGGATTTCCGGCCTACACCGGCGGTGCCCTCTCCTTCGTCGATTTCGTCGGCATCGATACCTTCGTCCAAACCCTCGACCGCCTCGCCGACCAATACGGTGACCGTTTCCGCCCCACGGCCAAACTGCGCGAACGGGCAGGGGTCAAGGAAATGGTCTAAACAGAACTTTTTTTAAACCTGACTGTCTGACGGATAAAGACGTTCTGGACGTGAGAGAAGGGGTTCCACACGGAAATGCGCTCGCTCGTTGTCTCTTTCAAAAAGGAATCAGGATTCGTTCTGATTCCTTTTTGCTTTTATTACCTCCGCGCTTGCATACCTTCTCGAAGCTAAGCAGGGAACAATTTCGCAGATAGCCGCGTCATCGGAACGATGGGTTATTTCGAGAACATACAATCGGGGATACGCACCACGCTGAAGGGCCTGAGCCTGACGATGCGGCATTTGCGGCAGGCCACCCACCGCCGTACCCCCGTGGGCATGAGCAACGACGCCTACTTCGACCTGCAAACCGGGCTGGTGACGCTGCAATACCCCCATGAGCAGTTGCCCGTTCCCGACAATGGCCGCTACCGCCTCCACAACGAGATGGACGATTGCATTGTCTGCGATAAATGCGCCAAAGTCTGCCCCGTCGACTGCATCACGATTGACCCTATCAAGGCCACCGAAGAGATCGGCAAGGCATCGGACGGGTCGCCGATTCGGTTGTATGCGGCCACGTTCGATATTGACATGGCCAAGTGCTGCTACTGCGGGCTGTGTACGGTGGTGTGCCCCACGGAGTGCCTGACGATGGAAAAAACCTTCGACTACAGCACCTACGAACTGGGCAATCTGACCTACGCCTTCGCGAACCTAACCCCCGAAGAGGCCGACGAAAAACGGGCATTGTACGAGCAGTTTGTCCGCGAAAAAGAAGCCGCCAAAGCCGTTGCCAAACCCGCCGCCGCGCCCGCTGCAACCACGACGGCTCCCGCCCGGCCCGCGTTCCGCCCTGGCATGAAACCCGCCGTCAAACCCACCGTTGTTGAGCCGTCTGACGAGCTAGTTTCAGCAGAAAAAGCGGCTCCAGTAACGCCAGAAGCTGCTATTTCCCCAGTAGAAGTCGTAGCAACGATTGTTACACCAACGGAAACACTTGTGAGTAAGCCAATTTCTGATGATGTTTCCACTTCGGAAATGCCGGTTTCAACCCCTGCGCCCAAGCCTCGCCCGGTGTTCCGGCCCGGCATGAAACCCGCATCCAAACCAGCTCCTGTGCCGTCGCCAGAAGCTACCGAAACGGGCAATTCCACGGAGGGGCATCAACTCCACCCGATCACCGACCCGACCCCTGACGAAGCCGAGGCCATTGCGTCGGTGGGGGTGCCGGAGCAACCCGGTGTCACCGAACCGTTGTCGACGGCGGAAGTCGCAGCGGCTCCAGAAGCGATTAATGAACCTGTCATTCTGAAGCCAAAGCCTGCGTTTCGCCCAACAATGAAACCACCTGTGGCTAAGCCCGTTGCTGAAACGCCGCCCGTTGAGTTGCCAGATGAATCTGTTGCTGAACCACCTGCGCCAAAACTCAAACCCGCCTTCCGGCCCACGATGAAGCCGAAAGGGCCGGGGGAGGGGTAGCAAGTTTTGCTTCAGCGCAACCCCCACTATATGCTCCAAATCGCTTTTTTCGCCTTTATTATCCTGACCCTGATTGGTGCGTTAACCGTACTCATTACGCGAAATGTACTCTATTCTGCTTATGCGCTGCTGCTCACCCTTTTGGGTGTGGCGGCGTTGTTTGTCTTTGCCGGGGCCGATTTTCTGGCCGTTTCGCAGATCATCATCTACGTGGGTGGGGTGCTGGTACTGGTCCTTTTCGGCGTGATGCTCACCAGCAAACCCACCACAAGCGATACGTCGACGGTGGTGGCGAGCGAACGGCCGAACGCGATTTTAGCGGGCAGTCGGGGCTTGTGGTTAGGCGTTTTGCTGGCCGGGGGACTGTTTTTTGGGTTAAGCCGGTTGTTGCTCAACGCCCATTTTGTGCTCTTCGACCAACCCATTTCCAATGCCCCCACCACGATTGATACCATCGGTAAGCAACTTATGACCGAATACATTGTCCCCTTCGAAATCATCAGTATCCTGCTTCTGGTGGCGCTGGTCGGAGCGGGTTATTTAGCAAAGAAGAGCATCAAACTATGAATCCATCGCTCTCCTATACCCTGCTTTTTGTGGCGGCGGCCTTGTTCAGTATCGGTCTGGCGGTGGTCATCACTAAACGTCATGCCGTGGTGGTACTGATGGGTATCGAGCTGATGCTCAACGCCGTAAACCTGAACCTGGTGGCGTTTAGTCAATATGATCCGAACCGATTGCAGGGGCAGATTTTCAGCCTGTTTGTCATGATCGTGGCCGCCGCCGAAGCCGCCGTAGCCCTGGCCCTAATCATTCAGGTATACCGCCACTTTAAAACCGTGGTACTCGATGACCTGACCAATCTAAAGCAATGACCTCAATCCTCGAAACCCAGTTTGAACACCTCATCGACGGTATTCTGGCTGATAACTACGGGCTGATCGACGGGTTTTTGACCAACGATGAAACGGCCCGGTTGGCACAGCGGCTACACACACGGCGGGCGGCGGGACAGTTTCGGGAAGCGGGCATTGGCAACGGGCAGGCAACGGTGGAAACGGCAATCCGGGGCGACGAAATCCGCTGGCTCGATGCCCAAACCGCTACGTCCGAAGAAACCACATTTCTGGAACGGGTGCAGCAACTGATCGATTACCTCAACCAAACGGGTTACCTCGGCCTTCGCGATTACGAACTCCATTACGCCCTATACCCCACCGGCACGTTCTACAAACGCCACCTCGACCGGTTCCGCGCTGACTCCAGACGCAAGCTGTCGCTGATCTGTTACCTCAACCAAAACTGGCAACCCACCGACGGCGGCCAACTGGCCCTGTACCTGCCCCAACCCGACGGTACTGAACAAACCATCCAGCTAGAACCCCTCGGTGGCCGGTTGGTCTGCTTTGATAGTGGCTTGCTGGAGCACGAAGTTCTCCCTGCCATGCGCGACCGGTTGAGCCTGACGGGCTGGCTGCGGACGGGGTAAGGGGGAACACGCTTCGTTTGCATCCCGCCCCGTTGGTCAGGATATTTGCAGCCCCAGTCAATTAGCCCCAAACACACGTGCCCGATAGTACCCAAACCCTGTTGCTGACCCTCTTGATGGGCATTCCCTTTGTGGGCGCAATGGGACTCGGCATGTTGAAAAACCACGTTTCTGAGTCAGTTTCAGGGTTTCTGGCAGTCGCTTTGACGGCTATTGGGTTGCTTATTTCCATTATTCTCGCCATATCGGTCAGGCATCCGTTGCACTGGCAAACGAACTGGATTGCCTTTTCTGGCCATACGTTCCCCCTCTCACTCCAACTCGATGCGCTGAGCCGCCTTATGCTTGTTGTCGTGCATGGCGTGGCCCTGTTGGTGCAGCTTTATTCCATCCACTACATGCGGGGCGATGCCCGGATTGGGCGGTACTTCGCGTATCTGCAAGGCTTCGTGGGGGCTATGCTCGGCATTGTGCTGGCCGGTAACCTCCTGATTCTCTACGGCTTCTGGGAGTTAGTAGGCCTGGCATCGTACCTGCTCATTGGCTTCTGGTATCACCGTCCCTCGGCGTCGCGGGCAGCCACGAAGGCGTTTTTGATGAACCGTATTGGCGACGCGGCCTTTCTGCTGGGTATCCTGCTCACCTACGTCCAGACCGGCTCGGTCAATTTTGGCACCGAACCCCTTACCACGGCGGCGGGCCTTTGCCTGTTTATGGGCTGTGTGGCCAAATCGGCGCAGTTTCCGCTCCTGACCTGGCTCCCCGCCGCCATGGAAGGCCCCACGCCGGTGTCGGCCCTGCTCCACGCGGCCACGATGGTGGCGGCGGGCATTGTGCTGCTGGCCCGTATCCACCCCATGCTCTCGCCTGATGCGCTGACGGTGGTCGCCATTGTTGGCACTGTTACGGCCATCTGGGGTGGTTTTTCAGCGCTGTTTCAACTGGATATCAAGCAGGTGCTGGCTTTTTCAACGGTCTCGCAACTGGGGCTGATGGTGGCGGCCATGGGCACTGGCAACGTGTCGGGGGCGTTGTTTCACCTGCTCACCCACGCCTGTTTCAAAGCGGGTCTTTTCCTGGCGGCGGGTAGCGTCATCCACGCTGTGCATACGCAGGACATGCGGGCGATGGGCGGCCTGCGCAAAGCAATGCCGTACACCTTTGCGGCCTATGTTGTCTGCGCGGCAGCGTTGGCGGGAGTGCCGTTGCTGTCGGGTTTTTTGTCGAAAGAAATCGTGCTGGGTGGGGCGTTTAGTTGGGCAGCACAACGCGGTGGCCCGGCCATACTCATTCCTCTGGGGTTGCTGCTATCGTCGGGGCTAACGGCGGTGTACATGGCCCGGCAACTACGGCTCGTTTTCTGGGGGGAACCCACTGTTTCCGATGCCATTCCCCACGAACCGGGCTGGCTTATGCGTGGTCCGATGCTGGTGCTGGCGGTGCTTTCAGTAGGCATCTGGTTTTCGGTAAACCCTCTTTCTGTGCACCAGAGCTGGGTTTTTGCCCAAATGCCGCTGGCCGTTTTGTCCGAAGGTCCAGTTTGGCTGGCACTGGTTTCTATTGCGCTCGTGGTCCTCGGCGGCTGGCTGGGCTTCCGAATGCGCGAACCCGCCACCGACGGCAAGCTGGCCCTGCTCTCGTTCCATTACGGTTATCTCGATCAGCTTTACCAAACCATTTTTATCACGCCCACCCGTAAGTTTGCCTCGTTCCTTAACCGCACCGACCAACGCGCTGTTGATGGCCTGGTCAATGGCCTCGGCATTGGTGTGGTGTTGCTGGCCCACATCGCCGCGTTTGTTGACCGCATCGGCGTCGATGGCGCTGTCGATGGTGTCGGAAAACTGGCCGTTGGCGTGGGGCAACTCACGCGTTCGGTACAGGGTGGTCGCGTACAAACCTATATTGCCACTGCCGTTGCCGTGGTGCTGCTTTTACTTTGGATTTTAACGTGAGTTCAATGCCCCTCCTTTCGCTGCTTATTTTTCTTCCCCTTGCCGGTGCCTTGCTCGTGGCGTTGCTACCCCGCGAACGGGCTGACCTGTATCGTTGGGTGGCCGTGGCGGTAACCGGTGCCGAAGTGGTGCTGAGCGGCCTGGCCTACGCCCAATTTGACCGGGGAATGGCGGGGTATCAGTTGCTGGAACAGGCCGACTGGATTACCCTGCCGATGGGTAGTCTGGGCGTGGCATCCATCGATTATCTGGTCGGGATAGATGGCATTAGCCTACCACTGGTGATCCTGTCGGCGGTGGTGATGCTGGTGGGCGTTGTCTCGTCATGGAGCACAAATCACCGTTCACAGGCGTATTTTGCCCTTTATTTGCTGCTGACGGGCACCATCATGGGCTGTTTTGTGGCCCTCGACTTCTTCTTGTTCTTCCTGTTTTTCGAGTTTATGCTCCTGCCCATGTACTTCCTCATCGGGCTGTGGGGCGGGCCACGGCGCGAGTACGCGTCGATCAAATTTTTTCTCTACACGCTGGCTGGTTCAGTGCTGATTCTGCTCGTCATGATCGGGCTGTACCTGTCTGTCATCGACCCCGTTAGCACCGCTATCGCCGCCGGGTTGATCGACGCCCCCGGCGATATGACCGCCGAGGTGCTTCGGGTCATCCACTTCCAACTCCTTCACGGCCAACTCAACCCCGCCCAACTCGTTCACACGTTTGATTGGCGGTATATGGCCGACGGAGGTAACTACTTGCCCAACTCGTTTCTGAGCATTTTCGGCGAAGTGAGCATTGGCGGCGTACCGAGCCGGATGCTGGCGTTTTGGGCGTTGTTCATCGGTTTCGCGGTGAAATTACCCATCGTGCCCCTGCATACCTGGCTGCCCGATGCCCACGTCGAAGCGCCCACGCCGGTGTCGGTAGTGCTGGCGGGGGTGCTCCTTAAAATTGGCGGCTATGGCTTTATCCGCGTTGTTTGGGGCCTTTTTCCCGACGGTGGGGCGCAATACGCCACGGTGCTGGGTGGCCTGGGGGCCTTCACCATCGTCTATGGCGGGCTGAACGCACTGGCGCAGAATGACCTCAAAAAGATGATTGCCTACTCGTCGGTGTCGCACATGGGGTTTGTGCTGCTGGGGGTGGCCTCGCTCACCGCCGAGGGTGTCAACGGGGCGGTGTATCAGATGGTGAGCCACGGGGTGTTATCGGCTATGTTATTCCTGCTCACCGGCGTCCTTTACGACCGCACCCGTGACCGCCGCATCGACTCGTACCGGGGCCTGCTCACGCCCATGCCGCGCTACGCTACGCTGACGGCAGTGGCGTTTTTTGCCTCGCTGGGCCTGCCGGGCTTCTCTGGTTTTGTGGGCGAACTGTTTACGCTCATGGGCGGCTACCAGTCTACCTACCTGCCCGGCTGGATTACCGCCGTCTCCACTTTGGGCATCATTCTGGCCGCTGCCTATTTCCTCTGGACGTTCCAGCGGATGTTTTTCGGCGAGACTTGGGTCCGCGCCCAAGTTGATGGCGCGACCCAAACCTTGCCCGATTTAACCGTCCGCGAACGCTTCCTGCTGATTCCGTTGGCTTTAATCGCCTTGCTGCTCGGCCTTTTCCCAAACCTTGTTTTCAACCTCACCAACAGCAGCGTGGCGCAGTGGATGCAGAAATTCATGGAGTAATGACGCACTAAGCCCTGGGTAATACTCAAAAAAATAGCTCCATGCACACGTCCGCACGGGTGTAGGGACTAGGTCGGAGGGGAATATGCACGAAGCCAACGCTGAGATAGAGTTGTACCGCCACCGCCGCCTTCCGGTTCGATTCGAGCCATAAGCGTTTGGCACCCGCCTGCCGGGCCGCGTCAACGGCGGCTTCACACAGGAGGCGACCAATGCCCAACCCCCGTGCCGTTTTCGCCACCGCCATTTTGGCCAGTTCAAACTCAAGCGGTGCGCCGGGTTTGGTGGTGTTGATCAGGGCCACCGTACCCAGAATCTCGTCGCCACGTTTGGCCAGTAAAATGGCGCCATCGTTGGGCAGGATATGGGCTTCGGGGTGGTCGAGTTGTTCCAGATCGTGCGGCTCAACGGCGAACATTTCGCTGATCCATTCAAGGTTAATGCGCTTGAAATCAGATTGGTACGCTGGCGCGTACGTGATTGTTTGAATAGTTTCCATGTGTCTGTCAAGGCAATGTTAGGCTTGCCAAAATGTATGTAACGAAGTGATCTACAGTACTGTGTGCAAGTAACGAAGTGTTTGGGTCAAGACTTTATTCTTTTGATCTCTTTTATGGAAAAAAGTTACACTTGTAATCGCCTGTTTACTTACGGATACCCGTATCCTGTACCAACTTCATTCGGTTTGCTTCCAACTACCACCGGGCATGGATTGATTTGTCAGAAAAAGGGCCGTAATCGTCCTACTGCGTGGGTAGGTTTGCTGGTACTTTTGCGATATGTATACGTTACTGTTGCTGGTTCATGGCTACCTCTGGTTGATTATGCACTTTATCACTACACAAATTGGGCGGCTGCGGCTGCTGGCCTACGTCGAAGGTATTTCGTTTCTGGTGCTGCTCGGCGTGGGAATGCCCTTGAAATATGCCCGAACCAAACCGGGTCATTGGCCTCATTCACGGCCTCTTATTCGTCGCCTATGTACTGGCCGTTGTTCAGGCTAAAATCGAACTCGGCTGGTCGTGGCGCACACTGGGACTGGCGCTGTTAGCCTCTGTCATTCCCCTGGGTACGTTCTGGGCTGATGCCAAACTATTCCGGCAGGCTGACCCTGATTGATGGTGAACGGTCTCATTAGCGAATAGAGGAATTTACCGTTGGTGATCAGATCCCTGATCTATTTTGAACTGGTTGATTGAAAAAAGGGCCATTCCTACGCAGGAATGGCCCTTTTTTATTCGTTTTCGCCAGTAAGTCAATTCAACTGACTGGCTATTTTTTGAACCAGTTCAACCGACACCTCAGCCATTTCGGCAATCTGGTCAGGCGTCAATGTGGTTTTGGTAAGCAAATTTTTGATTAACTGTTCCTTCGTTTTCTGTTCGCCTCGCAACTCACCGCGCTGCTCACCGTGCTGAAAAAGTATATCGTCTTCCTCCTTAAAGAATTGAGAGATGGAAAGCATGGCCTCGTTTAGTGAAGGTTGAAGATTCCGGAGTTGAGATAGCACCCGGAGTTGGTTTACGTACAGGCTAAACGTAAGCTCGCCGGTCGTGGTTTCCTGAACACGTTTCAGCAAGCGTGTCAACGCATCTGTGGGTAGTTGCTGGTCGAAATTAGCTAAAATTCCAAAGACGATCTCTTCAGGTTTATCTGATTGCAGAAAAAGCTCGTAGTCTAAATCGATAAACGAGATAACTGGAAAAGAAAACGTGAGCCGGTTTGTCTGCAACGTCAGTGCCATGCCGGGTTTTGCTGATCCCAGAAAGATGACAAACTGTTCAACGGGTAATCGGTATTTCCGTGAGAGCATCAAATGGTAGTGCGCCATCCAATACACCATGTCCGGTTCGTCAGCTACCTGAAATTCAAGTTGGAAAACAAACGTTTTACCTTGATTGTCAGTGATCTTTTTCAGCACGTCTGGCTTGCGTTCCTTCGTGTGTTGAATATCATCTGGTAATTCCTCCTGTTCGATAGCAATGATCCCAAGCACGTTTTTCATCAGGCTTGGAATCACCGCTTCGATATTCTCCTTGAAGATTTTGTCGTACTGATTAGCCTGCTTATTCTGTCCTGACTGCTTTTTCACACCGTCGTCCTGATCTTTAACTCGTCGAGTTGCTTAGCTGAGATAACCGATGGTGAGTCGATCATGACGTCGCGGCCTGCATTATTTTTTGGGAAAGCAATGAAGTCGCGGATGCTGTCTACGCCGCCAAAGAGCGAACAGAGCCGGTCGAAACCGAAGGCGATGCCCCCGTGGGGTGGTGCGCCAAACTCGAACGCGTCCATCAGGAAGCCGAACTGGCTTTTGGCCTCTTCGTCGCTGAAACCGAGCAGGCTGAACATCCGGGCCTGTAAGTCGCGGTTGAAGATACGGATGGAGCCACCGCCCACTTCGGTACCGTTGATGACCAGGTCATAGGCGTTGGCCCGCACCGCGCCGGGGTCGGTATCCAGCAGGGCGATGTCTTCGGGTTTGGGCGAGGTGAAGGGGTGATGCATGGCAAACCAGCGGGCCTCTTCTTCGCCGTATTCGAGCAGGGGAAAATCCAGCACCCAGAGTACCTTATAATCATCGGCGTTGCGGAGGCCGAGGCGCGTGCCCATCTCCAGGCGCAGTTCGCTGAGTTGCTTGCGGGTTTTGGCCGCATCACCCGCCAACAGCAGCAGCAGGTCGCCGGGTTGGGCCTGCATCGCGGTGGCCCAGGCCAGCCGTTCCTCGTCAGAATAGAATTTATCGACGGATGATTTTACGCTCGGTCGGATTGCCGCATCACCGTCGCCACGGTCGTCTTCGTTGACGCGGGCATAAATAAGGCCCTTAGCGCCAATCTGAGGCCGTTTTACCCATTCGGTCAGTTCATCTAATTGCTTACGCGTATACGTGGCGGCACCCGTCGCGCAGATACCCACCACGAGTTCGGCACTGTCGAAAACGGGGAAGCCCTTGCCCTTTGCCTGCTCCGTCAGGTCCACAAATTCCATCCCAAACCGGATGTCGGGTTTGTCGGAACCGTAGCGGCGCATGGCTTCGGCGTAGGTCATGCGGGGCACTTCGGCGAGGTCGATGTTTTTAACGGTTTTGAACAGATGCCGCGTCAGACCCTCGAACATATTGAGGATGTCTTCCTGCTCTACAAACGACATTTCGCAGTCGATTTGCGTGAACTCCGGCTGCCGGTCGGCGCGGAGGTCTTCGTCACGGAAACACTTGACTAGCTGGTAGTACCGGTCAAATCCGGCTACCATCAGCAGTTGTTTGAACGTTTGTGGTGACTGCGGCAGGGCATAAAATTCGCCGGGGTTCATGCGGCTTGGCACCACAAAATCACGCGCACCTTCGGGCGTCGATTTGATCAATACCGGTGTTTCTACTTCAATAAAATCCTGCCCATCCATGTATTCGCGGGTGCGGCGGGCCACTTGATGGCGGAGTTCCAGATTCCGACGAACGGGGTTGCGGCGCAGGTCGAGGTAGCGGTAGCGCAGGCGCAGGTCGTCTCCGCCGTCGGTCTCATCCTCGATCAGGAAGGGGGGCAGCTTGGCCCTATTCAACACGGTCAACACCGTAGGACGTACCTCGATGTCGCCGGTCTGGATATTCGGGTTTTTCGATTGCCGTTCGGTCACGTTGCCCACGGCTTGCAGTACAAACTCCCGGCCCAACGTGCGGGCTATTTTGAACAGATCGGCGTTGGTAACTCCCTCTTCAAGAATGACTTGCGTAATGCCGTAGCGGTCGCGGAGGTCGATCCAAAGTACGCCACCCTTGTCACGAACGGTTTGCACCCAGCCACTGAGGGTAACGGTTTTATTGATATCCGACGAACGCAGTTCGCCGCAGGTGTGTGTTCTGAGCATGACATTGGTAATTAAGAATTAAGAATTAAGAATGGCTTCGCCAGACCAAAATCAGGTGTCTGGCGAAGCCATTCTTAATTCTTAATTCTCAATTCTTAATTCCCTTTAAGCCGCAAAAATAGACAGTTCAGCAGGGTTCTACAAGCTGCCTTACTCGTCTGCCTGACCCGTGCCGGTGCGCGAACCGAAGCCGAAGGCGATGCCGCCGTAGACGTCCATGCCGCGCGGAGAAATACCGTTGCTGCTGTTGCCAAACAGGCCGGGTACGTTGTCGGAACCTACCCAAACGGGTCCTGCCCGCAGCGATAACCCCGCCAGCACGGCCCCATTAACCAGCGAAATAGGCACCGAAATACTCGCCCATTTCCGCTCGAAACGGGGTACAACGGCCACCACAGTGGGCTGGTGCATGGCCACGGCGGTGTTGCTACGCAGGTCTTGCCAATAGGCTACCTGTAAACCAAGGCCGGTTGGCTGCTGGTAGTCAACAGAGGCGTTGAGAGAGGTAGGCAGGCCACTTGTAAACGACCGCTGATTCTGGGTTTCGTCGACGCGAAGTTTATCTCGAATTACGTTGACCACCTGCTCACTGTTGCGCACGTCATTAAAATCGGACGACAGAAACCGCAAATCTTGCTGGTCAATGGCGTAGGCATCACCATTGTAACGGATGCCGCCGAGGTCGGTGAGTGCAATACCCCCGCGAATGGTAGCCCCCTCCGGATCGGGCTTGTACACATAGGCCGCGCCCAGATCGAAGCCGATGCCCCGCCCCGGTGGCTGACCGTTGATGAGTGAGCGCAGGGTGAGGTTTTGGTTTTGCAGGAAGGAGGTATACCCAAAATTGGCCGAAATCTGATCGACAGACAGATAGCCTCCGCTAATAACTGCAGGGTCGGGCAGCACCCGATACGTGAGTCCCCGGTTCACGAAATAACCCGACGTGAAGCCGACTAAGTACTTGACTGTCAGGCCAATCATCAGCTTACCTTCGTCGTTTTCCATCACCGTGTGGCCCACGCTGGCCGCTACTTCGGCGTAGGTGTTGGTGCCCACGCTGAAGGCATTGTTGCGGTTAGGGATGCTGTAAAAAGCGGAGCTGTTCAGGCTGGCCCGCAACGCTGACAAGAGTTGCTCCGAGGCGCCCCATACCTGCCCTGCCATCCGCAGCCGCGACGAAAGCCCGATCACGGTACGTTCGCCGATGGCTATTTGCAAGGCCGGACCCCGGAAATCGCCCCAGACGGTTCCGTTTTTGGGTTTGTCGTCCAGTGTTTCCTGCGTGTAAGCTGGCTCAAATTTAATGTTGCCATCAACTTGCCGGTATTTGTCGGGTACCTGCCCCGTGATCAGCCGCAGCAGCGAGTAAGGGGCCCGATAGCGGATGTAATTGTTGTTGGCGTGGATGTTGCCCGCCCCCAGACTGATAAACACCCGATGGGGCGAGTCGGCCAGCCAGGCGGGATTTTGGTACGTTCGATGCACGCCCGAATTTGGGCTGGTGGTAAGGCCCAGCAAGTTTTGCGCCGACACAACGGTTGGCACCAGATAAGCAATGGCTAACGCGAATCGGTGGGGTGTTTTGGAATGGCTCAAGGGTTGCAGCGTATGGTAGTACAAATAAAAACGCCAACACCCGGAAAGCGTTGGCATTTTCATCTTTAACGGAACAGAAAAAAGTGGCAGCAGGCAGTAGCAGTTGGCAGCGGCTGGTGCAACAATGGCTTCGCTAGCGTCAGCCACTACCAACTGCCACTCCTTATACGCCTTCTGCTTCTACGGTCTTCACGCCAGGCACAAGGCGGGTGAGCAGGTTTTCGATGCCAGCTTTCAGCGTGAGCGTTGACGAGGGGCAACCACTGCACGAGCCTTGCAGGAGCACTTTCACGGTGCCGGTGGCTTCGTCGTAATCGTGGAAATTAATGGCCCCGCCATCTGACTCTACGGCAGGCCTAACGTACTGATCCAGTGCGGCTTTGATCTGCTGAACGGTTTCTGAATCAGATTCTACGACGGTGCTGTTCATGTCCATCGTGCGCTTGATGAAAACAGGCTTGTCGGCCTCGAAGTAGTCTTTCAGGAAAACTTTTACTTCAAACATGATCTCGCCCCAGTCCACATCGTCCGACTTGGTGAGTGTGATAAAATTACCCGCAATAAACACCCGCTTTACATCGTCGACGCCAAACAGGGCCACGGCCAAGGGCGAATTTTTGCCTTCTTTCAGAGCTTCTGATGGTTCGGCATAATCGAACGAAAGACCATCGGGCACCAGTTCGCGGTTCAGCACGAACTTCATGGAATTAGGGTTCGGGCTTTGTTCTGTAAAAATGGAAACAGGCGGACGGAGGGCAGCTTGCATAGACTAGCGTTTGACGTTTTGAGTTTAACGTTTGACGTTAGGGGCAAAGTTCGGTACCGGGCGTTGTAGGGCCATCCGTTAGACAGTTCTACAACGCCCGATACCGAAACGCCCGTTCATCAACGGCCCGCATGGTACACAGGATGCCGTCGAGGTGATCGTATTCGTGTTGCAATAACTCCGAAAGGGCATCGGTCATGTGCCATTGTTGAGGCTGAAAATGTTCGTCCAGATAGTTGATCGTCAACGATTTGTGTCGGCTTACGCGCACCAGCAGGTTGGGGAAACTCATGCAGTCGTCCCAAAGCTCAAAGCGTTCGTCGCTGAGGTCGGTGAACGTGGGATTGACAAAGACAACCGGGCCGCGTTCGGTGGGCTGGTCGATGTGCATATAGATCAGCCGCTTCATGATGCCGAGTTGCGGCGCGGCAATGGCCCGACCAAAGCCGTATTGGGCGCGGACGTCCTGCATGGCGCTGTGCAAATCGGCCACCCAACCCGCCAGTAGCGGCTGCTCGTCGGGCCGGACGGGTTCGCAGGTTTCATACAGGCGCGGGTCGCCGAGAAGGAGAATATCGTGGCGGGTTTTCATGCCAGCTTCTGATACATCACAATGGCCGAGTCGGGGCAGAGGTTGCGGTATTGGCGGGTTTGGGCAATGGCTTCAGGGACGGCTTCGCGGTCAATGGCCTCGTAGCCTAACTGATCGAAAAAAGCGGCTGCGGTGGTTGTGAGGAGGTATATGTCCGAAAAATTGTGCGCCAGGGCGGCCTCCTGCACCCCCTCAACCAGCGTATGACCGAGGTATTGCCCGCGAAAATCGGGAGCGACGGCTACTGATCGCAACAGCCCGAACTCGCCCACCAGGTCAAGGCCCGCCGCGCCCACTACCTGCTCGTTGTCGTCAAGGGCAAGCAGGAACGTTGGTAGCGCGTCGGGCAGGTCATCGGTGAGGAGATCAGCTTGCGTGAGTAGCGCAATCAGCGCGGGGCGGTCATTGGCATTGGCAGCGCGAAAGGTCATGCGATTGGGGTATTTTTGATGGGTCAAAGGTACACGTTGCCAGGCTTCCGAATAGCTGGTCTGTGCATTTCTGCGTGGCCATCAACCCTACCAAACTATGCCACTTCGCTACGTCTATTTACCCATTCTGCTGGCGGTATGTGCCTGTAATACGCCCGCCCAAAAAACGGAGTCTGCAATCCTATCGTCGTCACCAACCAAGCCGTCGGTGGTAACGGCAGTGACGCCTGTTGTACCCACCATCGACAGGCCTGAATCGGTAGTAAAAGACCTGTATGCCGCCCGTCAGGACCGGGAAACACCATTTTTTCAGACGAAAAGCCGCGCGTTGGTCGATCAATTTTTCACGAAACAACTGGCCGACCTGATCTGGGACGATGCCAAAACGATGGCCAAAACCGGCGAAGTGGGCCAACTTGATTTCGATCCGCTCTATGCCGCGCAGGATTTAGACCTGCTGAACCTGACCATCAAGCCCGCCCGTGTCATTGGTAAAAAAGCCGAAGTCGATGTGTCGTTTTTGAATGTCAATAAGCCCCATAAATTTACCTATCTGCTTGATAAAGAGCCTACTGGATGGCGAATCAGCGATATTTTGTATGATGATGGTTCACAGCTTTTTCAACTACTGTCGGGCCACGCCGAAGAGACCCCATGACCCTAATCAACACCCCCGATGCCGCCCCGCCCGGTGGCCATTATTCGCAGGCTATCGTTCACGGGCAAACGGCTTATCTGGCTGGCATCCTGCCCATTTTACCCAATGGCGAAAAGCTGAGCGACGCGTCTATCGAGGTTCAAACCGACGCCGTTTTGGCCAATTTACGGGCTATTCTTGCGGCCTGCGGATCATCGCCTGCGCAGGTAATTCACGTCCGTATTTACCTCACCGACATTGCCGAATGGGGCACCATAAACGCGATATATACCCGTTTTTTCGGCGACCACAAACCCGCCCGCGCCGTGGTGCCTGTACCCGTGTTGCATTACGGCTTTAAACTGGAGTTAGAGGCTGTGGCGGGGGTGGGATCATCAATCAGCTACTAGTGAGGCATTTATGAATAGTAACGGGGATCTTCCACACTCGTACAAAGGTGCACTGGGCTAATCAGGTGAACAGCAACTATCCAGCTATGATAACCTGCCCAAAGCCAGCTAGTGTGTATTGTGGTTCAGCATTGCCCCATGAACCGTGCGGCAAAGAGCGAATGCAGCAGGTCAGTTTGGGTTAGGGTTAATGGAGTCGTTTCAGCCGCCCGAATCAGCATGTGCCGTTCGTAGTGGGCAACGGCCTGGCGGATGTCGGTAAATGCTGGGCTGGTCAGGTACTCGCTCAGTTCCAGCGCGTCGAGCATGGCGTGATTCTGTATGCCATTATCGTGCACGGGTTTCCGGCCCCGGCCCGGCTCGCCGAACTGCCCCCTGTCCGGGGCTGGCCGCCCGCAAGGTGGAGCAACTCCGCACCCTTAGCACAACCGTCGGCGACTGGATGGGCCAGGCCGCGCTACGGACGATGGAACGGGAAACAGCCCTGGCGCAGTTGCAGCAATTGGCGGGCATCGGCCCTTTCTCCGCCGAGTTGATTCTGCTGCGGAGCGTTGGCGACGCGGATGCCTTTCCGAAGACGGAAAAGCGGCTCTACCGGGCGATGGCGGCGGCTTATCACCTCGGCGACGAACCCGACCTCGACACCCTGGAACGGATCGCTGATGGCTGGCGTCCTTACCGGAGTTGGGTGGGGTTGCTGCTGAGAAATACCGTCACCAAGTAGCCACAGATGCCCGTTTCTTACAAACAATTTTGTTCGTTGGTAGCTTAATACGTTCCACCCGTTTTTGACCGAAATTCAGTTCCATAATTTGTATACATCACAACTAATTTGATGAAAAAAATACTCCTTTCGAGTCTATTGATGCTTGTTATGTGTAGTTCACTGTCGTGGGCGCAACAGCTTATCAGCGGCACCGTCACCGAGGACGGGTCAGGCGGCTTTGCCGGGGCCACAGTCCTGGTTAAAGGGACCGCACCGGCTGACCGGACTACCGGCACCCTGACCGATGCAACGGGAACCTACCGGCTGACCGTACCGGCTTCGGCCACGGCGTTGGTCTTTTCGGCGGTGGGGATGCAAACCGTGGAGGAAATCATCGGCGGGCGGACAACGATTAACGTGTCGCTCAAAACCGACACCCGGCAGTTGAGCGAAGTCATCATTACCGCCCTCGGTCTGAAAGCCGAGCGCGACAAATTTGCCTCGTCCATCTCGACCGTCGAGGGTAAAAGTCTGGCCAGAACCGGCGAAACAGGCCTGCTGACGGGCCTGAGCGGTAAGGCGGCGGGCGTACTCATTACCCGCAACGGGGGTGATCCCGGCGCGGGGGCCTACATCCAGATTCGCGGGCAGAACACGATCAACGGCAACGCCCAGCCCCTGTTTATCGTGGACGGGATGCCGGTCAGCAACGCCAGCGACAACCTCGGCACGGCAGCCGGGAACGGGATCGTGCAGCAGTCGCGCATCAATGACATCAACCCCGAAGACATCGAGCGGATGGATGTGCTGAAGGGCGCATCGGCAGCGGCTTTGTGGGGGACGCGGGCGGCCAACGGGGTGATTGTGATTACCACCAAAAAAGGCAGCGATACCCAGGGCAAGGTCAATATCACGTTTAAATCGACGATATCGTTCGACCAGGTCAACAAGATGCCGCCCCTGCAACGGGCCTACGGACAAGGCACCGGCGGCAATTACAGCCAGGGCAACCGCTCCACCTTCGGCGACCTGATTTCGAGCCGAACGAGTGGTCCCGACACCTATATCACCGACCCCGCTGCGTCGGGCTATCAGGGGTTTCTGCTGTTTCCCGACGGCACGAAACGGTACGCGACAGCGCCCGGCACGGCGGCTAACCCGCACGGCGGCAAAAACGCAACCGACACCTACGACCATACGAACGATGCGTTTCAGACAGGCCATTTTACCGATAATACCCTGAACATCAGCGGGGGCAATGGCCGATCTACGTTCCTCGTCAGCTACGGTAATCTGAACCAGGACGGGGTCATCAAGGCGTACAGCAGTTACCAGCGCAACACCGCCCGGATCAACGTCGCCAGCCAGTTTACCGAGTGGCTGCGGGCGTCGGCCAACGTGGGCTACACCAAAACATACTCGTCCCGGATTCAGGAAGGCGACAACGCGGACGGTATCATGCTGAGCAGCCTGCGTACCCCGCCCGATTACGACAACAGCACCTACACGGGGGTCTATACCAATGGGGCAGGGCAGGTGTTCAACAATGCCCATGCCTCGTATCGGAACCCGCTGGGCAAAGACCTGAGCACCATTTATTCCAATCCTATCTGGAACATCAACAACAACCGCAACACCAGCGACGTGGACCGGCTGATGGGGACATTGCAACTCGACGTTACCCCGGCCTCATGGCTGGCCATTACGGGCCGCACGGGCATCGACAATTTTACGGACAACCGCTTAGAACGCTTCGCCCGTACGTCGGCCAATCAACAAAACGGGTATCTGTCGAAGAACTGGATCACCGATAAGCAGTTCAACACCGATGTCTTCGCCACCGCCACCAAAACGGTCAGTACCGACTTCAGCGGGTCATTGCTGCTGGGCGTGAACTACAACAGCCGCCGACGGGCCACGCTCTCGGATGCGATTACGAACCTGATTGTGCCCACGGCCCCCGACATTCTGACCAACGCGCTCAACTCCAATTTGTCGGCCAGCAATTACAATTCACTGATCCGCACGTATGCCTATTATGCCCAGGCCGAGGTGCAGGCCTATAATCAATTGTTTCTGACCCTGACGGGCCGAAACGAAAGCGCGTCCACGTTCGGGGCCAAAACCAGCAGCAGTTTCTTTTTTCCTTCGGCAGCGCTGGCCTGGCAGTTCAGCAAGTTGCCCGGCCTGGAGACGAGTTCGATCCTTAGCTTCGGCAAGCTCCGCATGACGTGGGGGCAGGTGGGCATTCAGCCGCAGCCGTACCAGAATTTTACCGCGTTTGGCCCGGCGGCTTATGGCGACGTGTTCACGCGGGGGGTGTCGGCGGCCAGCGCGCTCTACGGCGGGGGCTACGTCCGCAGCACCACGGCGGGTAACGATTTCCTGAAGCCCGAACGCAAAACGGAAGCCGAAGTGGGGGTTGATCTGCGCTTTTTGAAAAACCGATTCACCTTTTCGGCGACCGCCTACAGCAACAACACCAGAGACGTCATCCTGTCGCTGAACGTGCCCAACGAGACCGGCTACGTCATCCGCAACACCAACGCGGCTGAACTGGCGAACAAAGGGCTGGAACTGGAAGCGGGTGCCGACCTGCTGCCGCGCGGGGCTTTCCGGTGGAACCTGTCGGCTAATTTTTCGCTGAACCGCAGTAACGTGGTTTCCCTGGCCGGAGCCACGGCCTACACCCTGCCCGACAGTTACATGCAAAACTCGTCGCTGATTCCGGGGCAGCCGTTCGGGATTTTTTACTCGACGGATTTTCTCAAGGATGAATCCGGTAAGTACAAGCTCGACGCGAACGGGTTTCCGCAGGGCGGCACGGGCAACGAAATCATTGGCAACCCGAACCCAAAGTGGCGGGGTGGTCTGGGTAGTACGTTCTCGTACAAAGGTCTCTCGCTCTATGTCCTCTTCGACCGGGTGTCCGGGAATGATTTTTTCAACGGCACACGCGGTTCGCTGTACAGTTTCGGGGTTCACGGCGATCAGGGCAACACGGTCATCACCCCGGCGGGCGGCTTAAAAGACGTGAACGGCAACACCATCGCGGCGGGTACGGCGTTTCAGGGGCAAATCCGGGATTTCGGAGCTGGTCCGGTCGCCATCAATCAGGCGTGGTGGCAGGGGCGCGGTTCGGCGTCCAACTCGGCCTCATATAAGCAGTTTGTGGAAGACGGCAGCGCGTCGCGGCTGCGCGAGATTACCCTGTCCTACAGCCTGCGTAGTGCGGGGTTCCGACGAATCACGCACCTGTCGAACGTCGATTTCAGCCTGACGGGGCGGAATCTGGTCTTGTGGACTCCCTACACCGGCACTGACCCCGAAGTAAACGTCACCGGCGCGGGCCTCTCGCGCGGGCAGGACTGGTTCACCAACCCCAACACCAAATCGGTACTTTTCTCGGTACGGATTAGCTATTGACACACAACCAACTCATGAAAAAATCATTCCCTCATAAAATCCTTATTGCCTTGCTGGCGGTCCATTTCCTGAGCAGTTGCCAGGGCCTGTTCGAGGAACCCAACATCCAGAGCAACCCCAACGCCGTGACCGACGTGGACGTGGCGACGTTATTATCCGGTACGATGCTCGGCGTATCGCTGCTGCACGAAGACACCGACGTGCGGATTGCTTCGATCTGGGCGGGTGAACTGGCCGGGCTGTCCCGCGCTCATCAGGGGTACGGGCAGTACATTGTCTCGTCGCAGAGTTTCTTCTGGAATCCGCTCTATCCGGTGGCTGGGCAAACCCGGCTGATTCAGACCAAAGCCGACGCGGTAGGCGACAAATGGACTAAGGGCGTGGGGCAGGTGCTGGAAGCCCTGGTCATCGCCAAAGCCACCACCCTCTACGGCGACGTACCCTACAGTCAGGCATTCGATGCGGTGCAGTTTCCCGCGCCCACGTTCGACAAGCAGCCGGACGTGTACGCGGCCCTGCAAACCACGCTCGACAACGCCATCGTCAACCTCTCGGCCCCGTCGGGGTTAGCGTTTACCGCGCAGGATTTCCTCTACAAAGGCGACGTAACGAAGTGGAAAGCAGCGACCAATACCCTGAAAGCCAGGCTCTACCTGCACACCGGCGACTACGCCAAAGCCATAGCCAGTGCCACGGCGGGCATTGCCAGCACGGCGGACGATATGCTCATCCCACACGGCACGAGCCTGGGCGTGGACGTGAACCAGAACTACGATTTTTTCCGGGTTAGCCGGGCGGGTGATACCGGGTTCGAGGGCGCGTACCTGCCCCTGCTGCTGCAATCCCGGATCAAGTCGGCCAATACCAAAACCGACGAAACCGCACTGTATAACCATTACGTCAAAGTTGGCATCACGGCCACGGGCAGTCTGGACCCCAACACCACCGACGGGGCGTTTACGGCCAATGCGCCCCACCCGATCCTGACGTACTACGAGAATCAGTTGATTATCGCCGAAGCGCAAGCCCGGCTGGGCGTACCCGATAAGGCGGTGGCCGCGCTGAATGTCGTTCGGGCGAGGCTGGCAACGGGCTATATCAATGGCAAAACCATGTCAGCCACGGGCCGGAAATACGACGCCTACACGCTGGATGATTTTGGCCTGACCGGAGGGGCGAATCCCACTAAATTGACTACCGTGCAAACGGCCCTGCTGTACGAGATTATTGGCCAGCGGTACACCGTATTGCTGATGCAGTACGAAGCCTTCAACGACTACCGCCGACTGGCGAAAGCGACCCCGGTGGTGCAGTTGCCCATCCGGCTGTATGCGGGTACGCAAAAGCCGCAGCGGTTCATTTACCCGCAGGGCGAGGTAAACACCAACCCGAACGTACCTAACCCGCTGCCCAATCAGTTTGCGAACGTGCCCATTTTTTAACAGTCACCCCACCTCCCTGCAAATGACTACCCGCCCTGCTTTATCGTCCCTTTCGGAGAATACGTTTTTACGGTACGTCAACTTTATCGCGCTGTATTTTGCCGAAGGGCTGCACATGGGGATGCTGTTCGTGGGCATTCCGGCCTGGATGGCGATGAACGGCAAAACCCCCGGCGAAATTGGCGGGTTTGCGGCTGCGTGTGCCTTACCTTGGACGTTTAAATTCGTGGTGGCCCCGCTCATGGACCGCTACACCTACCTGCCGATGGGCCGCAAACGCCCCTGGGTGCTGCTGGGGCAACTGGGCCTGACGACCAGTTTTATGGCGATGGCGTTTGTGCCGGACCCGCTGAATAACCTCAACCTATTGATGGGAGCCGCCTTCGGGGTATCTCTTTTCGGGGCCATGCAGGATGCGGCGGTCGATGGGATGGCGGTGGACATTATCCCGGTGGCGCAACAGGCGCGGGCCAACGGCTTCATGGGCGGATCCCGGATGATCGGCAGTTCGCTGGGGCTGTCGCTGGGAAGCTGGCTGCTGAACACCTATAATTTCCGGGTTTCCTTCCTGGTGCTGTCGGTGATGATTGGCCTGGTGACGCTGGTGCCGATCTATCTGCGCGAACAACGGGGCGAAAAAATAGCCCCCTGGACGCCGGGCGAGGCCTCGCCGGAAACCACCCGGCTGCAACTGACGAACTGGAGCATCATTTTCAGGGCCTTGTACGGGGTGTTCCGGCTGCGGAATTCGCTGATCGTGTCGCTGCTGATGTTTATCACGATGGGGTCATACAATTATTTCGAGACCTTGCTACCCCTTTTTGCCGTAAAAATTTCGGGCTGGACCAACGTGGTCTACGCCCAGGCCTTTGCCACGGCTGACCTGATTGGCGGCATCGGTGGTATGCTGCTGGGTGGGTATCTGATCGAGCGGTTCGGTAAAAAGCGGATGATAACCGGGTATTTCGTCCTGATCATGGGACTGACGGCCACGCTGATTTTTTCAAAAACAAGCTGGACGAACGACACGTTTCTGTACGGATTCATCATCGTCTATCGGTGGTTGAATGCCTTTGCCAAAATCGGCGTGTATGCCATTGCGATGCAGTGTTGTTCGCGGAAAATTTCGGCCAGTCAGTTTACCGCCTACATGACGGTCGGGTCGATTGGGTCGATGGTGGGGGCAACGCTGATCGGGCCGATGAAAACCAATTTCAGTTGGGACATCACATTGTTTTCGTTTGTGGGGATGGTGGCGCTGGCCCTGCTGATTATGCAATTCCTGAATCTCGATCAACACACCGGGCAGATCATTGAGTTAGAAGAAAAAGAAGCCGAACGGGAAGCCTTAATTCTGAATTGAGCGCGTCCCGGCAGTCTGCCGCAAACTATAATTTTTACAGGACCCAACCCCCTGCATTACGATCTGGTCACGCGCTACGAAGCGAACCCGCCGGGTCAACGAATCCGATGACTTGCAACAGGCTACGCACCGCATCCGGGAGCTGGTCATGGGCCTGATCGATCAGGCCAAAGCGGCTGGTCAGATTCGCCCCGACATCGACACCATTACGTTTTCGGTGTGTATATGGGGAACGACCACCGGTCTCATTCAACTCATCCGAGGCCGCAAAGACCTAATCGAAGCCGATGAGCAACTGAGAGATCAGAAAATTATTGACCTGTTCAACAGCACACTGGGTAACGGCATTACCATGTAATATGTTGGTCAGCAGTCACGAAGTTGAACAGCCAACGAACAGGGCTTTGTGCAGGTGGGGAATTTGAAACTCCTCTGCTGGAACGTCCGCCCGATTGAAATACTGATTTTGGATTAATTACAGATGCTCAATAGGTTTCTGTCAATCGAAACAAAAGTACAATAAAGGTAACTGTTTAGGTAGTCCACTGAACTGATAATCAAGCACTTGCAAAGTTAAAAATCGCAAAAGTATTTAATGTCTAAAAGTCAAGTAGTTGATTATCAGAACATTAAGATTTTTGCTTAGTTTAACTCATAAATTAGAAA
>JBBRMP010000056.1:0-26395 GCA_038230755.1 Cytophagales bacterium
CTGAAACGGTATCGTTATTTGAGTGATCGTTTGCGCACTCATCACGTCAATGTTTACGAAACGGCCTTATTAGTTTGTGCTGGCATTTGGAATTTCTATTTAACTAACTAGCTGATAATCACTGGCACAACAACTCTAATGGTTAAGTTGACAGTTTTCTTTATAAGCGTTTCCCAATCAGCTTCTTGACCACGTCCATTTCCGTATCCACCCCATTGACTGCGTCGCTGAAACTGGGTTTGACGTACACGTTTGGCATGATCCCGGCGTCGGGGCGTTTGGCGGCTTCGGTATAGTCCATGCCCATGAGTGGTACATCGACCTCGATTTTGGTGCTAGGCAGTTCCATAAAAAAGAGGGCATTGGCCGTAATGCCTTTCTGGTTGCCGCCCGTTTCCTGCCCCACCAGCGTAGCCAGTTTATGTTCTTTCAGGGCCGCCGCCAATTGCAATGCCGCCGAACTGTTGGTGGCACTCGTGAGCAGATACACCTTGCCCAAAAAGGGCTTATAGGCAGGATCAAGCGGCTTGGGCTGTTGATCATTCACGCTCTGGTATTGCCCGCTGGGCAGCTTAATAAACTCATTGTCAGATCGGTAGCGCCACTGGTAAGCCCATTGGTTGATGATGCTTTTGCTCAGGTTTGAATCAATACTCACGTAGGCCCAGCAATCCTGATTGTCGTTGACGACGGTGGGTTTCTGGATCAGGTGCCGAATCAGCATCTTGCCGTTCCAGCCGTCGCCGCCCTCGGCCTCGCGTATGTCGATGATGAGGGTACGGCCCTGTTTCTGCTCGAAGTCAGTGGCCGCTTTTTCGTAGAACTTGCTGAAATTGAAGGGTTTGTTGTAGGTCGCAAAGGTGTTGATGCGCATGACTGCGGTAGACAGGCCAACCCACGTAAACGTGGCCACGGTGTCGGTGCTGGCGGTGGGATATTTCTTCCTAATCTGCTCATCCCGCTGCCCGTGCCGAACCCCATTCACCGCCACTATAATGGGTTTGCTGGTGCCGGGTTTTGCCAGGACAAGGTTGAAAATGGGCAGCCCTTTTGGGTACAGCATGGGAAAGAGTACGTCGAAGTACTCAAAGCCCTCGCCGTTGATGTCCAATAGCTTACGACGCTTACCATCGTTCGATCCGTCGGCCCGAACCAGCGGCAACATGGTCTCGATGACGGTTTTCACCGGTACGCCGTTGATAGCCCGCACCTCCATACCTGCTGGTACCGCTAGGTCTATACTGTACGTTACGAGCATCCGGTTGTCGATGAGCCGAAACTGAAATGGCAGGCAATTCTCCTGCTCGAACAGGGCTTTCACGGCCCCTTCCTGATTGTAGAAATTGGGGTACGAATGCCCGCATTTAAGCTGCGCCGTGAGCTTCATCACGCTCAGGTACGCCTCCGTCAGCGAATGGTCGTGATTCATTGCCTGTTGACAATCAGCGAAGTAACGGTTAATCGTGGCTGAGTCAGCGTATTTGTACAGGCCGGGATGCAGCGTTTTATAGGCTTTTTGCAACACCGCAAAATCAGCCTGGAGCTGGGCTTTCGTGAAGGTTTGCTGCGCCGAAAGCGGACCAGAGGTCAGCCACAGAGCAAGGCAGAAAAGAACGGAATAGCGCATGGTGGTAGGTGTTGCATCCGGCGTGGTTGATGTACCGGATGCTGGTTGGCAAGTTACTCCGCGATGTTAAACGTTTTTCCGTCAGCTTCTTTCGTAACGGTAAGAAACGGCTTACCACTGTCGAGGCGCTTGCCGCTCATGACCACATCGACCTGCTCACTATTGGCCAGGTAAACTTTGGTGCCAACGGGTAACCGGCGTTTCTGGGTGCCGTAGGGCCCCATCATGAAGATAGTGGTGCCGTTGCCGGTCTGACCTGGTTCGTAGGTAATGAAGGCTACTTTTTTTGGCAGTAGGCTGTTGTTACGCAGTTTGAAACTGACCATTGGCAGGTTGGCCATATTAGTAGGAACGGGCGTTTCGGTATTCACGGTTTTGCCCGCGTCGCTGGCCGAGATAGTCAGAATGAAGTGGTCATTGGTTTCGCCGTTTTTGCTGAAATACAGCTTCGAACCGACGGGCCAGTTTTTGGGTACAGTTTCGTTGCGGTTCATCGTGAACCCATAAGCCATGCCCGGCCCCTCGGCCCGGAACATGCAGTGATAACCCAGCGTATTTTTGAGCGAAAACGAAACGCGGTCGGTGGCGTTGGCGGGCAGCGGTGCGGTTGCCGCTGTGGCGGGTTGCGCCCTGGTGGCCTGCGCTGTGGCCGACGTAACGAGGGCAAATGACAAGACCGTAATGACTAGGTACTGGATGCAGCTTTTCATGTGCTCTGTGCGGTTTGGTTTGTGCTTGATTGCCGGACAAAGGTGTAGGCCACATTGGCCCCCGTCGTCGCAAAAGAAATTTGAGACGTATCAGATTATGACGTGAGACATTAAGGAGTAGCAGTAGGCAGTGGCAGTTGGCAGAAAGGCTGACGCAAGTGGATTGCTCACGCGTCAGCCTTTTCTGCCAACTGCCACTGCCTAGTGCTACTCCTTAATGTCAAGTGCCTGAATACGAGTTAAATAAGCTGTGGGAAGTAACACACGTTGCATCACTGAACGCAGCCGTAGCGTGTCAACAATGCCGTAGAGCCAGAGCGTTTTGGCCAGCAGGGGGCGAGCAGGCAGATCGAGTAGTTGCCGAACATGGTTGGGTACGAGCAGGGCCTGTGCTTGCCTGAGGAGGTCATACCGCCAGCCGCCGAGTTCTTCTTCGTAGCGTTGGAACAGCGTGTCGGTGAAGGCACTACGGGCTAGGTCGGTGTCGAGGTGCCGCGTCCGGTCGGGTAGCCAGTCAGCGTAGTTAGTGGGCAGGTCGAGAACACCCATGCCGAGGCCGACCTGATAAAACGTGTTAAAAAGCTCAGCGCGTTCGGGGTTGGTGAGGGGGCGGTGCAGCAGTGTATAGGCCCGTTCCGAATAGTCGATGAGCATATACAGCACGTCGCGGTAGGCCCAGTCGGGGATAGCATAACCGCGTTTGTTTTCTACCCCGGCATGAATGCTGGCCATGCGCCCCACGGCTTTCCGGGCGTCTTCGTCGCTGGAAAAAACGATCTGCTGCGCGTATTGCACCGTCGAAAAAAGCCGCCCGATGGGGTCTGCGGGTAGTTTCCCGGTAAAAAACAGCCAATCCACGGCCTTGTTCAGGGCAAACTCTGCCGCCGACCCCGCAAAAATCAGCAGGATCACGTCGGCATCGCCCCAGATGCGGCGTACAATAGAGTGGTGAGGAACAAACGGTGGCATAGACTACAACACAACGAATTCGACGCGGCGATTCTTGCGCTTGTTATCTTCCACGTCGTTGGGCGCGGCGGGGCGGGTGCTACCATAGCCGTTGTGGCGCAGTCGTAGCTCTGGTATCCCCTTTGTAATCAGGTAATTGGCAATGATTCTGGCCCGCTGTTCCGACAGCGTCTGATTGAGCCGCCGGTCGCCCACGTTGTCGGTGTGGCCCGCAATTTCGATGTGTAGCGTAAGCGTGGTCTGGAGTGTGCGCAGGAGTTTATCCAGTTGCTCAAACGATTCGGTGCGCAGCGTGTAGCTACTTTGGTCGAAAAATACTTTGTCGAGCTGAATGGCCTGCCCTTTGGCGAGGTTCCGAAAGACAGTATCGGCCTTTTCCATGCGCACGGCGTATCCGTAGTTAGCGCAGGTGTCGCAGGTGACCACCATCACTTCTTCGGCTTCGAGGTAGCCTGGCACGCTCACGATCACATCGAGGGTATCGGCGCGGGTAAGCAGGAAGGAGTAGTCATTGCCGGGTTTGCTGTTGCCGACATACTTTTTCTTAGCCAAAATGGCTTTTATGGTGAATTTGGCGGGTAGCTCTGCGTCCGTTTTTTCATCGACGGCCTTGATGGCAAACAACGTTTGGGTGGGTTTGCTCGATAAGGTTGTTTTCTGGGCGAAAACTATACTTGTCGAAAGGAGCAGCGTTAGCATCAACAGCAGCATGGAGCGCATACGGGCGATATTTATGGTGGAGGGGGACTAGTCATCAACCCTACGTCAAATTTCGGGCCGAACCGCCCCACAACAAAACGGTCAGGCCGGGAATGACCCGACCTGACCGTTGTCGAAGCTTTTTCTACTAGAGGGCGTAGATACGATTAGTTTACCCCCCCCCCCCTTTTTTTAGTGACGTCAGCACTTTATTCCGAAAAACCCGTAGCAACAACTCGTCCGTTGTGGCCGCCATCAAATTAGCAATGTCTAGTTGGTAGAAGGACGAAAGGGCTTCTAAATTTTTCCAGCAGGGTAAGGTTTCACCTGTTTCCCAATGACTGTAGGCGGATTGACTCACGTTTAAAAAGAAAGCAATCTGATACTGCGATAACCCCACCAGCTTGCGAAGCTGGCAAAGTTTAAAAGGGAGCGTTTGCATAGATATGGACCCTTTGTTGCTAATTGTGGAACAACTTGAGTGGTTGACAATATGAGTATTAATTCGTCACAATAGTATAATAGTTGATCTACAGGAAAGAAAAATAACTAAGTAACTCCAGGTTTACTTTTACTTATCATTTGATGAGTTTAAGTTATTGGTTTACGTGTAGCAGCACCACAATTTTGATCTGTCAACATAAACAGATCAGCCAATGAAAAATGTATCCATATACCAGCGACGCTTGTGCATGGTGAGTTTACTGCTGGCAGGCAGCGCACTACAAGCCTGTAATCCGGATTTCCTGCAAAGTGATCCCGGCAAGAACACCCCCAGCGACGGGGTGATGAGCATGAGTTACGAAGCGGAGATGCTGACGTATCAACCGCTTGGCAGCAATGATAAAGCCCCAACGCCGGACCGGATTGCGGCAATGGCGAAGTCGGCCCGTACACGCATCAGCGTGGAGATTTACGAAGATGGCACCTCAGACTGGACCATGGAAACGCTGACGCCAAAGCAGAATACGCTGATGAAAGATCTCTCGCCGCCAGATCCCTCGCCGCAAACACAAAAGACCCGCATTCTTCGGGACGGAACCGGCTACTTTTATGATGCCAGCGGGAAGCTGCTACACAAAGACCCCGTGCCTGTTCAATCGTTCGTGCCCATGCTGGCGCGGATGAAGCAGGACCCCACGGCGGTAAACTCGGTGATTGGCGTGAAGTCGGAACAAGAGGTGACTACCTTGATAAACAATGCCAAATTGCAGGGTGGCATCGTGCAGGACCTGGGCAATGGCAACGTGAGTATCCGTAGCCTGGTGCAATCGGCAACCCGCAATGGACGGGGTGACAACAAAAACCTCAAACAGGTTGACATTGTCAACGCAACGTTCGGTATTGCCGTTGGGTCGAGTTTGTATGACGAGACTGACCAGTTGGTTTGCCAGACATTCTACAAATACAAGCTAGAGAGCAACAAAAATAAGCTGATCCCCGAAACCATCTACTCCAAATTGTGGCACGTTAACCCGCGCACCAAGGAGCGGGTGGAAACCGTCACCAATACGCAGTTCGAGAACATCGTTGTCAAGATTAAGAAAGCATAACCAGCATGAAAACGAAGCAAATCTTGATCGCCTTGGCCTGTTGGGCAATGGCGACGTTGGCACAGGCGCAAAGCCGGGGTGCTGTGTGGGTACACGGGTTAGGGTCTGACGCCAGCGAATGGGCGCAGTGGGCCAATCTGTTTACGGCAGAACGCCAATTGAACACCCAAAGCCGGGGTTCATTTACCTCAGAGCAAGGCGTGAACACGATGGCCGGGCAGGTACGTGGCAGCTACGGGGCCAATTCGCAGAGTATCTACTTCGGGCATAGCCTGGGCGGGGTAGTAGGCCGACACATCGACGCTACCGACGGCAATACGTTTGGTGCCATCATCACGGCAGGTAGTGCCCACGACGGAGCACGTATCGCCAATGCCGCCGGCAATGGCGAACTGGTCAATGCCGTGGCCGATGGTGTTCAGGCAATGGCAGCAGGGCCTGCGAGTGATCCTACCCTTGGCCTGTTGACGGGTGGTTTATTCATTGTAGCTGGCACCGCTGTTTCAGTGGGGGTAAACTTTCTGAAGCAGCCCGCTCAGGTGTATCTAACCAATGATTTTTTGAATCAGAGCGCCATGGATTTAATGGAAGGCAGTGGCTACCTGAGTGGCGGGCCGCGAAACACCCAAACCAACACGGCGAAGTTGCTCATTTACGGTAATGAGGAAAGCCCGGTTCACTGGCGTATTGCCTCGGAGCAGGCTTTTGGCGATGAGCGGATGGCTAACTGGGCCAACACCGCTTTTGATGTCTATTCGGCTGCCATGTGGGCCAATTATGGGTTTGCCGCCGCCGCCGGGGTATTCACGTTTGGGTTGGGAGCCATTCCGTTTGTGGCCATCGCCATTCAATGGAGCCGGGGCATGAACTGGGTGCGCTACGATTCGGAGCGGGTCTGGAACTACCTCATCGGCGCGGGCATTCCTTCCACGTTTACGGTTTGCCAGCAAAACATCAACTGGGGTTCTTTTGGGCAGTGTATGAGTGCGGTGGGGCAGGGAGCCAACTATAACGACTACATCCGCTGTCAGCAGCAGAACTCGTATCAATCCTGTTACACCTATTATGCCTCTACCAACGGCCAAAGCGATGCCTTCATCAAAGCCCCCTCCCAATCGGGTTTTAACTCGGCCTGGGCCAATAATGCTCGTCGGGTGGAGGCACAGGGGGTGAACCACTTGCAGATGAAGAAACATCCAAACATGGAGACTATTTATCGGCAGGCGTTTGATGGAGATTTCGGTCCTGAGTTTAGAGTGTCTCGATGATGAAAATCTCAACTACACTGTGTTTACTGGCGATTTGGCTCGGAGCCTGTCGGCAGGAGGAAGACATTGTTAGAGATGCAAATGGGGTAGCTACCAAGCTACCCCATTTGTGGGGTACGTCTATTTCTAATAATGGTGAGCTGGCCTGGATATCGACTAATTCGTTGTTAGTGTTTAGTAGAAAAAACGTAATTGTGGGCGGAAACAAGGATAATAAACGCCAGCTCATTGGGCTAGACAGCGAAACAGGCGAGAGTGTCTGGGCATGGAGTGATTTGCTGGGGTTACTATCTAACCCAACGTACCCGGACCCTATCGCAATTGACGAGAACGAATACCATTTTTACCAGAATAAGTGGGTATTTATATTGGGGTCAAGCACCTACTGTATAGATGTAGACACTGGTAAAACGTTTTGGAAACATAAAATCAAATTGGATCGCTTTGGCAATTGTGGTGGTATAGGTAACCTTTATTTCAACTCGGGTAAACCATATGGAGAATCTTCTGAGGAGGACCTTTACGTGGGTCAAGTAGTTGGCAATTCAGTAGAGCAAGTGCTTTTGAGGCCCACTTATGACCACGCTAACGAAGATAGAAACAGTCTATCCAAAGGATACATCAACCGAGTGGTGCCATTTGCCATTGGAAGTGATAGTCTTCTTGCAGTTTTGTTTATTGATCCCGGAAAAATGAACAAGCAGTATCAAACAGCGATGGGATTATATAATTACACACAGCGTAAGTGGGTCTATGAACGAGTGGTACTCAATGGCCCTGATCAGTTTTCGAACGTGAATTGGGCCAAGCTATATAATGGTAAGCTATATCATTCTTCAGGTCGAAGTATGCAGTGCAACGATGTGATGACGGGTGAAGAGCTATGGCGGTCATCGTTCGATCAAGGATTTGTCAGTTCAGGTTTTATCATCGAGGAGGGTAAAATCTTTGCCAACAACGACAACCGCTACACCTACTGCCTTGACCCCCAAACGGGGCGGCAGCTTTGGAAGGAGGAAAGCTCCGGCTCGGCCTCGCCCATCAGCTACCTCAACGGGGTGCTCTATTTCATGGGCGGGGGCGATGGGCGGCTCCACGCCATCGATGCCACATCGGGCAAGCACCTCTGGCGGCTGCGCTCCCCGGATGTAGACAAGAATTCGGGGGCCTTCTTCTACGGCACCTGCGTGGCCGTGCCAGGGCAGGGGGGCAGCAAAGGCCGCATTGTGGCCACAACGGGGCTAAACGCTTATGGCTATGAGGCTATTCGGTAAGCCCGCTACGTACCTCATCGGGGCGGGCATTCCCGCTACGTTTACGGTTTGCCAGCAGAACATCAATTGGGGTTCTTTTGGGCAGTGCATGAGCGCGGTGGGGCAGGGAGCCACCTACAACGACTATATCCGATGTCAGCAGCAGAACTCCTACGAGTCGTGTTACACCTACTACGCCTCCACCAACGGCCAAAGTGATGCCTTCATCAAGGCTCCTTCTCAATCGGGCTATAACTCGGCCTGGGCTAATAACGCAATACGCCTCGAAGCACAGGGTGTCAATCATTTGGAGATGGATAGACATCCTACGATGAGGGACATCTACGAGAGCATTTTTAACGGAACGGCTGGAGCAAACGGTTTCTTCGTAACACAATGAGCATGCATACTCTTCTAAAGTGGTCTACCATTTTTATGGTTACCTTCTCAGGCACACTGACGAGTTGCCATAAGGAGGAAGACACAATACTTGATGCCGCTGGGGTAGCCGTCAAGCTGCCCCAGCAGTGGAAGGTGTCTATTTCAGACGATGGCGAATTAGCAGAAGTGATAGTAGAAGCTCCAGTGGTACACAGCTTAAGTCAGGCATTGGTTGGGGGAAATCTGAAAAAACAGCGGTCTATTATATCTATCGATGCATTTAGTGGTAAGCTAATCTGGCAATGGCAGGACCTGCTCACGCTGGCAATAAACCCGACCATCGCAGACCCCATCAATTTCTACGCAGGAGACTACTATTTGTATAATGGAAAGTTTTTCTTTCCATTTCGTACAAATGCATACACGGTAAATTTGACAGATGGGTGGACGGCTCAGAAATATCAATCTGCCTTCTACCGTAATGTTGTAGCTGGCGGAATAGGCAATTTGTATCTTACATCGGGCAGGCCTTATGGCGATTTACAAACAAGCCCGGAAGCGCTCTACATGGGTGATTTGTCCGTTGCAAAGCCTGAAACCCAACTACTTGTACCCAAATACAGTCAGGTAGCTAAAATGTGGTTTAATGGCTACGGCGCGATTCGGGCCATCACGCCGTTTGTAGCGCAGGGTGACACCCTGATTAATCTGCTCTGCTATGATCGGGTGCTGGATCAGGAGCCACTTCAGCATCGCACATTCAGCGCACTTTACAATTTAAGCAAACGTACTTGGGTCTATGACCGGGCAGTACTCAACGAAGGTGGAACAGAAGGAGCGTGGAGTGCTACGCTACATGGTCAATATATGTATTTCAGTTCCATACGCGAACTGTACTGCTTTGAGGTCATTACAGGTAGGAGGATTTGGACAATTCCGTTTTCGCAAAGCTTTTCCAGCCTGTTAATAGCCGAGGGCAAACTCTACGGCAACAACGAAGACCGGTTTACGTACTGCCTCGATCCGGCTACCGGGCGGCAGCTCTGGAAAGAGCAAAGCGCCGGAACCTCGACACCACTAACGTACCTCAACGGTGTCCTGTATTTTCTGGGCGGTGGTGATGGCAAGTTGCACGCTATCGACGCCAACACGGGCAAACATTTGTGGCGCGTCGAATCACCTGATCTCAAACAAAACTCAGGAGCCTGGTTCTATGGCATTTGCGTAGCCGTGCCGGGGCAGGGGGGCAGCAAAGGCCGTATCGTGGCCACTACGGGGTTAAACGCCTATGGCTATGAGGCCATCCGGTAAATAGCTTATAATCCACAAAAAAGGCCTAACCAGTGGTGGTTGGGCCTTTTTGTATTTCGCGGTGCGTTGCTCCGCTTTTTTTTTCATACGGCGGAGCAACGCCCCACCAGACTGTTACCGGTTCATCGAGATCAGGAATTCGTCGTTGTTGCGGGTGCCGCGCATCCGGTCGAGCAGGAAATCCATGCTTTCCATGGGGTTCATATCGGCGAGGTGTTTGCGCAGAATCCAGACGCGTTGCAGCGTCTCGCGGTCCAGCAGCAGGTCTTCTTTCCGGGTGCCCGAAGCCATCACGTCGATAGCCGGGTACACGCGCTTGTTCGAGAGCTTGCGGTCTAACTGAAGCTCCATGTTGCCGGTGCCTTTAAATTCCTCAAAAATTACCTCGTCCATTTTCGATCCCGTATCAATCAATGCCGTGGCGATGATCGTGAGCGAACCGCCGTTTTCCACGTTGCGGGCTGCGCCAAAAAACCGCTTGGGTTTGTGCAACGCGTTGGCATCCACACCACCCGACAAAATCTTGCCCGACGACGGCACCACCGTGTTGTAGGCACGGGCCAGACGAGTAATGGAATCGAGCAGAATCACCACGTCGTGGCCACATTCCACCATCCGTTTGGCTTTTTCGAGCACCATACTCGCCACCTTCACGTGGCGGTCGGCCTGCTCGTCAAACGTTGACGAAATAACCTCGGCGTTCACGCTACGGGCCATGTCGGTCACCTCTTCCGGGCGTTCGTCGATGAGCAGGATGATGAGGTATACTTCGGGGTGATTTTTGGTCACGGCGTTGGCTATCTCCTTCAGCAGCACCGTTTTACCCGTCTTGGGTTGCGCCACAATCATGCCGCGTTGTCCTTTGCCGATGGGCGCAAACAAGTCCAGCACACGGGTCGAAAACTGGTCGGGGCGGGTGCTGAGCTTGAGTTGTTCTTCGGGGAACAGCGGCGTGAGGTATTCAAACGGAATCCGGTCACGGATCTCTTCCGTCGTCTTGCCGTTGACGGTATGCACTTTCAGCAGGGCGAAATATTTCTCGCCCTCTTTCGGTGGCCGGATCGAGCCGTTGATAGTATCACCCGTCTTCAGGCCAAAGAGCTTGATCTGCGTGGGTGATACGTAAATATCGTCGGGGCTGGCGAGGTAATTGTAATCAGCCGAACGCATGAAGCCGTAGCCTCCGTCTGACATGATTTCCAGGACCCCTTCATTATCAATGATCCCGTCGAATTCCTTAACGTGCTGGTTATACTGTCGGCGAATGCGCTGGCCGTATTCGATCTGTTCACGGGTAGGCTGGTGCCGGGGTTCGCCTTCACCATCCGGGTTGTCCAGTTCGCCGACCTGTTCGGGTGCCGTGGGGGCTACGTCTGCCTCGCCGCGCGTCATCATCCCCGGCGTCTCTTCCGATACTACGGTTGGCGTGACAAACTCCTCTTCGGGTTCTCTGGTGAAGTTGGTGGCCGAATCGTCGCGTACCAGGCGTCGGTCATTCGGGTTGCCCACATTGCCCTGATTGGGCCGTGGGGCCTGCTGCGGGCTTTGCGACCGGTAATTTTCACGCAATTCGCGGCGGGTTTGGCCCGGTGCATCGTTGCGCGGACTATCACTGCGCGGAATATCACTCCGGTTGCCATCGCGTGGTACGCCATCGTTTCGGTTTGGCTGGCGGTTCGTGGGCGCGTTACCAAAACGGTCGGGGCGGGCATTTTGGTCGTTACGCATCCCGCCCTGCCTCGGCTCCGTCGGCCGACTGTCGCGCGGATTGCCGTAGCCATTGTTGTCGCGGGGGCGGTCGGGTGTCCGCCCCGTCTGGTCGTCTATCCGGTTGCCCCGATTATCGGCATTCCGATCAACAGAGCCGGGGTTCCGGTCGGTGCGGTAGGCGTCATTCCGGTTTTGGCGGTTGTTGGCATCACGCATACCACCGTCGCGGGGCACGTCACTACGTTGCGCATTGTCCCGTATTCCGTCGTTACGGGTGTTTGGCTGCCGACCACCGTCGCGGGCGGTACTGGAATCGGACCGGGTAGGGCGGTTTTCCATTCGCTGGCGGGGTTCCCGTTCACGTTGCTGGTCGCTGTCGGCGTCAGATGGCTGCTCGGCGGAATCCGAAATAGGGGCTTCCTGCGTTGTAGAGGCTGTTTCAAGTACAGGTGTCTGGCCATTATCTGGCCCTGCCGAAGCGGCTGTTTCGGTTGTGCGCTTAGCCCGTTGGCGTGGTTTCGGCACTGACTCTGTCGGGTTGGTGGCTGGTACAGCAGTCGGGGCACTGGATGCGTCTTCGGCTACTGGTTCTGCACCGACGGCGGGCGCATCGGGGGTGGCTTTTCGGGCGCGGGTGGCGCGTTTGGGAGCCTCGTCGGCTACGGGTGGGGTAGCGGCTTCGCCCGATTCAGGGCGGCGTGATTGTTCGTCGAGCAATTTATAAACGAGATCTTTTTTCGTGTACTTGGTGGCGTTGGTTACGCCGAAATCATCGGCAAGGCCGCGTAACTCCGGTAGGAGTTTATGATTTAAATCGTCAATGGTATACATACGTAAGGGTTAGCGCAGGGAGCAAGCTAAAGCCAGGATAAACAGGTAGCAGTAGTTAGATTGGTACAGCAACTGGCGGGGCCAGTGGGCGGGGGTTAAACCCGGAGGTGGTCAACAACAGCGTGTTTGTGTGGGGTTGGCCTGAGGGCCTGTGCCGGTGCGGTGACCAGCCAATCAATCGGTAATGAAAATGGATCTACGATGGATCGTGCAGCAGACTAAAAAAAGCGGCTACTAACTACCCGCCTGCTGGATTAGAGATTGACAAATGTAGAACAATCCAAGTAATTATCTATGTAACGCTATTTCGATGAAAATGTTTCCGAAACGACAAAGCGCAGGCCAAATGACCTGCGCTTGCCGAAACCTACCTCACAACACATTGTCTATTTGACGGCCAGAATCTTGAATTCCGTTCGCCGGTTTTGCTGGTGTTCACTTTCGCTGCAATTCACCCCATCGGTGCAACCGTTTACCACTTCGCTTTCGCCATAGCCGTGGGCCGTGAGCCGGTCAGCCGGGATGCCGCGCGACGCAATGTAGTCGATGGCAGCGCGTGCCCGGTTTTCCGACAGTTTCATGTTGTACACGTCGCCGGAACGGGCGTCGGTGTGTGACCGCAGTTCGATCTTCATTTCCGGGTATTCTTTCAGCAGCGTCACCACACGGTCAAGCTCGCGGGCGGCATCGGGGCGGATAAAGAACTTATTGAGGTCGTAGTAAATGTTTTTCAACTGAAACACGTCACCTTCGCCATACAAACTGAGCGAATCGGGGGCGGCACGTTGTGTTTTCTTAACCAGCTTGCCTTTACCATATTGTGCCTTTTTGGTGGCGTAGCGGTCTTTTTGGGCCGTAATGGTGTAAGGTGCGTTGGGTTTCACGGCAAACTCATAACCACCATCAGGACCGGTCAGAACGGTCTTTTCGGTCTTGTCTTTGTCGTTGCGGAGGGTCACTTTCACGCCTTCGGCAGGCTTTTGGTTTACCTCCGTTTTTACCACGCCGCGCACAATGGTGTTCTCGCTCTTCTCCAGGTAAATAGAGACGTTCACCTGTGGCCGGTTCGACTGTGTGAGGGTCGAGAATTTGGCCGTATTGGGGGCATACCCTTCTTTCACAACCTTAAATTCATACTCGATGTTGGCGTCAAGGCAGAGGTCGGTCTTGCCTTCGGCAGTGGTTACTTTCAGATCCTGGTTGGTGCCGTTGCGCACAATCCTGACGTCGGCGGCTTCAAGTGGAGCGCCCGATTTAGCGTCGAACACCAGGATGTTTAACTGCTTGCAGGCCCGGTTGAACGTGTAGATGTCGTCATCGCTGATGCCCTTGCGGCGGTTGCTGCTGAAGTAGCCACGGGTGCGTCCCCGGTCGGTGATGAGCCCGAAATCGTCTTTCTCCGAGTTGATCGGGTAGCCCACGTTCTGTACACCCCGGTAGGCCACGCCGTCTTTGAGTTCGGCATAAAAAATATCCAGACCGCCGATGCCCTCGTGCCCGTCAGAGGCGAAATACAGGTTGCCCGCATCATCGACGTAGGGGAACATTTCGTTGCCCTCGGTATTCAAATCTTTGCCCATGTTCACGGGCGTACCCCATTGACCATTGTTGAATTCGACCACATACAGGTCCGTTCCGCCAAAACCGCCGGGCATGTCCGACACGAAATAGAGCTTCTGATCGTCGGGGGAGAAGGCGGGGTGACCCACCGAATACTCCGAGCTATTGAAGGGCAGTTCCGTTACGTCGTGCCATTTGTTGTTGCGGTTTACGGCTGAATACAGTTTCAGTTTCCGAACGCCGTCGGTGCTCTTGCCGCTCTTGCCTTTGCTGCCGTTGTTGCGGGTGAAGACGATGAAATTCTGGTCATGCGTGAACGTTACCGGACCTTCATGATACTTGGTGTTTAGCGTACGGCTAAACTTCTCCGATTTCGAGGTTGGCTTGGTTTCGGCCTCAATCTCGATAGACTGGTCAGCAGCCGGACCACCGCCACCCAACACGGCCGTACCCTGCGGGCGAATGACCGGATCGAAACCGGGGATGCGCAACTGGTTGGTGTCGGGGAAAAAATACAGATCCAGAAAAGGTGTTTGGTTCCAGTTGAACACGCGTTTGATCACCCCGCCTTCATCGCGTGAGGAGACAAAGACAATGCCTTTTTTGTAGTACATCGGGCTGAAATCGGCCTGCCGTGAGTTGATGGGCAGGTTCTGAATCCGGTACGACGACGAGTCGATGTAGAACCGGCTCATGTCCATGTACGACACCGTAAACCGCCGCCCACGGAGGTCGTCGCCCTGTTTCTGGCCGTATTGGCTATACATCTTCTGCGACTCGCGGTGCTTGCCGTTGGCCGCCAATGCCTGCGCGTAGTAGAGGTAAATTTCGCTTTCGAGGTCGGGGTAATTGGCAATCAGCTCGCCATAGACCCGTTCGGCATTGCGCGAATCCTGCACTTTTCGATAGCACAGGCCTAATTTGGTCAGTGCCTCGCGGGTTTCGATGGCATCGCTGGGTTTGCCGCGCAGGAATTCTTCATACAGGCGCACAGCCGTCAGGTAGCTGTAGTTGTCATACTGCTTGTTGGCTGCCCGTAGCCGCCCGCTCTGTGCCTGCAACGACAGTGCCGTAAAGAAAAGCCCCGCCACTAAAAGCAGGACTCGTATAGGTCGGTTCATGAGAGTAACTGGTTAAACTATGGGTCTCCCGGTGAATTATATCAAAATGAGTGCCAAACTGAAAATTTTAGCCATCTAGCCTGAAATTGACTACTTGGCGTGACGCATCGGTAACGCGGGCGGCATGGGCCACACGAAGCCCCACTACCCAACAAATGGTGCCAGCACATTCCAACACCCAAACGTGCTCACGGTCAGGCAGTGACAGTTGGTTTTCCTGTAGCAAATCACTGACCAGTTTTGATCCGTTCATGCCCAGCGGACGAAAGCGGTCCCCCAGTTTCCAGGGCCTGATCAGCCATGGGAAAGGTAGACAATCAGCATCGAACAAGGCTTCGGTTGGGTCGGTGGGCCACCTGCCAGACCACTCCTCGCGGGTCATCAGCGTGGCAGTAAGCTGACCGGCTGCGCCAAGATCAAGCGGTCCGGTCGGCCAGTCGCTCACGTAAACAGGGGTGTTGGAGGCACCGTGGCGGGGGCGCAGCCAAAGGCGGCCCTGATGGTGGGTGAGTTGATGAGCGGCTGTTAGAAACACTTGCCCCGTTTTGACGGTATCCACCCCCGTTTGGTCAACGACTTGCCAGCACTGCGCCAGCGCATCGGGGGTGAAGCCGTAGGGGCGAAGCCATTGATTTAGTCGATAGAGTGGCTCTTGTAATTGTGCAAGCTGCTGTAAATCAATAGAGTAACCGTCTGACGTTGGCGTAGTACACACCGCAAATGACTGGTCGAGTTCGGCCTGAAGAATTGTTTCAGCGGCCCGAATCTGGCCAATGGTGCGGGGTAGTGTTTGCAGCAAACCGGGATTGATCTGTTCCAGCACGGGCACCACCTGATGCCGAATCCGGTTGCGGCTGTAGGCATAGGTGGCGTTGGAGGCATCGTCGCGCCAGGTCAGTTGGTGTTCGTGGGCATAGGCCTCAATGGCAGCGCGGGTGGCAAACCAGAGTGGCCGCACCAGACCCTCTTCGGTTTTCACCGGAATGCCGTGCAGCCCGGCCAGTCCGGTGCCGCGCGTCAGGTTCAGCAGCATCGTTTCCAGCACGTCGTTGAGGTGGTGGGCCGTGGCGATGGCTGCGTAGCCGTGTTCGCGCCTCTGCGTCTGAAACCACTCGTAGCGCAGGTGCCGGGCCGTAAGCTGAATGGATTCGCCCCGGCTGGCCGCCTCGGTGGCGGTGTCGAAGCAGATTTGGTAAAACGGAACGCCATAGTCAGCAGCCCTGTTTTTAACCAGTTCGGCGTCGTCGTCTGACTCGGTCCCGCGCAGGCCAAAGTTGACGTGGGCGATGGCAAACATAAACCCACAGCGGTGCAACAGGTGCGCCAGCACCACCGAATCGACCCCGCCGCTCACGGTGACCAGTACACGCTGATCTTTTGTGAAGAGCCGATGTTCGTTAATAAATGCTAAAAAGCCCTGTTCCAGCACGGGGTGGCGTAGTTTTGTTTTTAGAGATGAATGATTCACAAAAATACATGCTTTCCTTGCGTTGGCTGCTGACGGCGTTGTTGTTGGCGGTAGCACCGTGGGCCATGGCGCAGGTGGGCCGTCCGCCCATGACGGGAGGGGGGCAACCCGGAACCAGTTCGGGTACTGAGCTGGTGCAACTGATCCATGCCGATAGCCTTATTGGCCTTAATACGCCGGGGGTGTCTATCAAGCGGGTGATCAACAACGTGAAATTTAGCCATAAGGGCGCACTGCTCTATTGTGACCTGGCCATTCAGAATAGCAGCAGCAACGTGATCGAGGCTTACGGACACGTGCGCATTGTGCAGGGCGACACCGTTACCGTGCAGGGCGACACGATGTATTATTACGGCAACACCCGCAACGCCACCGTGCTGAACCGCGTGATCCTCCGCGACCGGAAGATGACGCTGACCACCGCCCGGCTGGATTATGACATGGCCAACGGGCTGGCGCACTACCCCACCAAAGGCCGTATTGTGGACAAAGAAAACGTGCTCACCAGCGAGGAGGGCTATTACAGCACCCGCACCAAAGAGTTTACGTTTATCCGGAACGTGCGGCTGGTGAATCCCCAAACCACGCTCATTGCCGACTCCCTGCTGTATAACAGTGCCACCAAGATTGCCACGTTTCAGGGGCCGACCAAAATCATCAATAAAGACGGTACGCTACAGGCCCGCGACGGCACCTACAATACCACCACGCGCGTCTCGAATTTCCGGCAACGGGCCACCGCCTTTACCGATAAATACACCCTCACCAGCGACACGCTGAATTTCGACAACGTGACCGAACTGGGCATTGCCAAAGGCAATGTGGTGATGGTGGCGAAAGAAGATAAAACCACTATAACGGGCAACCAGGGGCGCTACAACGGCAAACTGGGCATCACCCGTGTTACGGGCAACGCCATTGTGCGCAGCGTCACGGGGAAAGATACGCTCTATATGCGGGCCGATACGCTGTTTTCGTACGATACGCCGTCGGGTAGTAAAGTGAAAACGCCGCGCAAGATGGTGGGCCAGAAAAACGTGCTCGTTTACAAGGCCGATATGCAGAGCCGGTGCGATTCGCTGGTGTATACGGCGGCTGATTCGAGCTTCTATTTCTACAAAAAGCCTATTGTCTGGAGCCAGAATTACCAGATGGAAGCCGACACGATTACGGCCCGGCTGAAGAATAACAAGATCAACACGTTGCTGCTCCGGTCACGATCCTTCGTGGTATCGCAGGACACGATGAAGTTTTTCAACCAGATAAAAGGACGAGCCGTGACGGCCTATTTCAAATCGGTACTCGACACGCTGAAGCCGAAAGTAGTGCGGCTGGTGCGGCGAACGAAAACCCCCGCAGGCGCTAGCGTGAAGCCGGCCGGGAAGGCCGGGGGCAAGTCTACACCGCCCACAGTCACAACCGCGTTGGCCGGGCCTGGTACGGGTGGCAAGCCGCCGAAAGTGGAAGAAAAAACACAGTTGGACAAAGTAGTTGTGGAAGGAAATGGACAAAGCATCTATTTTGTGGTCGACGACAAAAATGTTTTTACGGGAATGAACCGCGTCGATTGTAGTAAAATGACCATTGAATTTACCAAAAGCAGGGTCGGGAATATTCGGTTTTATGGCCACCCCGATGGCACGTTGACGCCACCTAAACAACTCACCGACGACAAGAAAACGCTAGATGGTTTCCGGTGGCGTGTGAACGAAAAACCCTCCAGAGATAACGTATTGGGCCTTACCCCTTATGCGCCGGGCGGTAAAACGCCCGCTTCGACGTTACCGTTGCCTACTGTTCCGCTGTCTGGTTTACCAACTGTGCCGACCAATGTAAATCAGGCTGCGTCCTTATTGAAATCGACAATGGAAACGGTAAAATCCGCAAATGGCTCGCCATTAGATAAAAACGGCATTAAACTTGAAGGAAATAATAAACCATTGGCAACGAAACCGAGTCAAAAGCAGTAAATAGAGTAAGGAATTAACAATTTTTCACTCATAACCGCGTTGGCTTTGTCTTTTTTCATAGGTACGTTTGTAAACTGGTCTGACAACGCGTTGATTATCAAGCATGAAACAAACTTTACTGGCATATGGTCTTTTCATCGGTCTGCTGTGGGCCACTTCGGCACGGGCGCAGGAACCGGGGCGGAGTCGGCTTGAACTGGGCCGGAAGAACAACCCGACTTCGGTAGTCACTACCAGCAGCAAACCCCAGCGCTTGCTCATGCCCCGCCCCATGCCCATGTCGCCCATGGACCACCTGCTCATGCAGGGCCGTAACGACATGCTCCGCGACTACTATCGCTCTATTTTGCTGGCGCCAGGTGCGGTGAAAACGCCATCGCCCCGTTCGGCCATTACCCCGGAAAGCACAGCCACTACTACACCCGTGCTTGACCGTCAGCCCGAAGATGCCGTGCGGTCAGAAGAGCAGATGTACAACAGTAACCGCCTGACGGTATCGAACATTTACCCTAACCCGGCCCACGAATTAGCCGAGATAGACTATACCATGCAAAGCAGTGTAGGTGGGGCCACGATCACGTTGCTCAACATTCTGGGCGCACCCGTAGCGGAGTATCCGCTGGATCGCAGCGAGCGGAAAGTGAAAATCCAAACCCGCGACCTGCCCACCGGCTATTATTTCTACCAGCTATCGGTAGAGGGGGTGAAAGTGGCTACCAAAAAACTGCTCGTCAAGCATCAGTAATGGGCCACGCCTGGCAACAATTGCTAAACAGGCTCGTTTCTGATTACGTAAACAGTAACTTGGTACCTTAAACCACGAGCACTATGGCTAAAGCACAAGACGCCCGATCTGAGAAGAAAAAAGAACCCGCTAAGTCGCCGAAAGAAAAAAAAGCGGCCAAAGCCGAAAAGAAACATGAAAAAAGCCGCCGTCAGGATTAACCCCCCAGCGCAGCCCAAAAAAGGTCCCTCAGCTAGCTGAGGGACCTTTTTCTATGAAATTAAGTTGAGCCTACCGCGAAATTAAGCTGAGCCTACCGCAGTCGAATACATGGTTAATGTTTGCCAATATGCTATCTGAATCAGACCGTCCTCATTATCATCAGTTTTCACATTCGTTACTGTCGCTGGCCATTATCACGGCGGCCATTTACCTGGGGCAAGATATTCTGGTGCCGCTGGCTATGGCCGGGCTGCTGTCGGTGTTTCTGCAACCCATTGAAACCTGGCTTATTCGGAAGGGTATGCACAAGGTTGTGGCCATCAGCCTGGCCCTAACGCTGGCTATCGTTGTCATTGCGGGCATTGGTATTCTGCTGTCTGTGCAGTTAGCTGATTTTGCCGATGACCTGCCCAAACTCAAACAACATCTGGGCGAAGTATATGAAAATATACGGCGTTGGGTGCGTACTGAATATAATGTGAGCTACCGGCAGCAGGACAAGTATATTCAGAAGGCGCAGGCCGAAACACTGACGAGTTTGCAAAGTACCGGCACGCTGGGGATTATTTCTGGCCCGTTGGGCACGTTGATATTGATCCCGATCTATGTGTTTCTGTTACTGTATTATCGGTCTATGCTGATGCACTTTGTGGTGGTACTTTTCGCCCAAAAATATGCCAATCAGGTACGTGACGTGCTTTCTGAAGTGAAGGCCGTTATTCAGAGTTATGTGGTCGGGTTGCTCATCGAAACAGCCTGTGTTGCGGCGCTTAACTCAATCGGGCTGCTTGTGCTGGGCGTTCAATACGCTATTCTACTGGGTATTATGGCTGCTATTCTGAACTTGGTGCCCTACATTGGCGGGCTGGTGGCTACCCTATTGACCGTGCTGGTGACCATGAGCTACCAACCGGATTTATCGACCGGGTTGGGGGTGGTTGGCGTGTTCTTGCTCGTGCAATTCATCGACAACAACGTGCTGGTGCCGTTTATAGTGGCCTCCAAAGTGCGTATTAATGCGCTCGCTTCCATCATTGGGGTCTTAATAGGGGGCGCGCTGGCAGGTGTATCGGGCATGTTTCTGTCGATCCCGGCCATTGCGATCCTAAAAATTATCTTCGACCGGGTCGAGAGTTTGCGGGCGTGGGGCGTATTGCTGGGTGACCAGACACCGGAGCAGGAGGGGAGCAAATTATTCCGTCTGCCCAAACGCCGACGCAAAGCCAAAGCGGAAGTTGAAAGCTGACCAAGGGCAGGTCATCGGACTATTCATCGTTGATAATGATGACCGATTGCCGCTGTCGATTGACAAGTAGTTGGGTAATATCAGGGCGGGAATAATGACCGGTGGGGTCGAAATTCTGGCGTTCTTCCAGCACCCGATTCACATCAATTGTGGCCGTAAATAAGCCTTCTTTATTCAGGATTGGCTCCATAATCCATTCGCCATCGGGACCGGCGATGCACGAACCTCCGTTGGCCAATATATCGGGTGCGTTTTCTAAAATAAGATCAAGATGCGGTGTGTCAATCGGGAAATCATTTTTGGTCATCAGGCCCGATACGGAAATCACAAATGACCGGCCCTCTTTGGCCATAAATCGGGTGAGGTCATGCGTGTTGTGACTACCACCCGGCCAAACGGCGACATGTAAATTTTCGCCCATGGCATACAGCGCCGTGCGCGAAAGAGGCATCCAGTTTTCCCAGCAATTCAACCTACCCACGGTAAATTGTTTCAGCGGATGCACGCGCAAACCGTGCCCATCGCCCGGCGACCAGGTGAGGCGTTCTTCATAGGTCGGTTGTAATTTCCGATGTACCGATTTAATGTCTCCCTCGGCATCGATATAGACCAGTGAACAATACAAACTATGCCCACCCCGGTTGGTTGCCCGCTCCAAAATGCCCAGGTAAATAGCGATGTTTCCCGCTTTCGCCAGTTGGCAAAGGGAAGCCAAATCACCCGCTTCAATAATTACGGCATTGCGCACATAATGCGCGTGGATTTCTTTTTGGATTTTATCATTCCACGCCGAGCCGTTCGTGATGGATAACCAGAACGGATAACCGGGCAAAAGTGCCTCGCCAAACACCACCAGGTCACATTGCTGGCTACTTGCTTCCAACACAAAGCGTTCAATTTTGACCAGTGTTTCGGCTTTGTTGAGCCAAACGGGGGCCATTTGGGCAAGGCCCACTGTCAGTAAATTCATTGGCGATTTTTCAGGAGAAACTGTAGGCTATCTGTCTAGCTTTGCCGAAAGTAAGGCTATAAAACGATAGCGCCGGGGCACGCCCGCCAGTATCTTTTTGTCGAAATGTACTCCGTTTAGTATCTCATGAAAAGACATTACATGCTACCTGTCCTGTTGTTGTCCATCACCGGCACGTTGTCAGCTCAACCGGTTGGTGATACAAAAGCGGCTCAGGCCAGTCTGGACAAGACCCGGCAAGTCATTTTGAGTCAGCTTAATCAGGCTGGTGTGAAAAATAAATCGCTGTTAATCAAACGACTACTGGATTTAGGTAGCTGGTCTGAAGCCACCGCTGCCATCCAGTCGGGGGTGGGGCTAAGCAAGGGGGACAAGGCGATTTTGTGGGCCGATTACTACTGGCTGACCAACGAATTCAAGCGGGCGGAGCAGGCTGTAAACACCGCGTTGATGGCCGGCAAAACCAGCCGCCGGGCCAAACGGATACAGGCCACGCTGAGTATAGAAGCCTGGAACCTGCCCACCGCCGAAGCCCAATGCCGGGCATTGCTCGCCACCAACCCGCTCGATGAAGCTACGGCACTGGTGTTGGGCCGGGCGTTGCTGCTCCAGAAAAAATACCCCGATGCCCTGGCCCTGGCCAAACGGCTTCAACGGGCTAACCCTAAATTGGCGGGGGCGTATTTGCTCGAAGCCAACGTCTATTTCTGGAATCAGCAGCCCGAACAGGCCGAAGCACCACTACTAAAATGCCTGACCCTGGACCCGTTCAACGCCGACGCCCGGTTCAGCTACGGCTACGCGATCTGGCGGCGCGTGGATGCTACGCAGCTTAACGACATGGCCGCGCAGTGGCAGTTGGCGCTGGCCATCAACCCGCTGCATTTTCAGACGCACTGGCACTGGGGCAACGGCCACACCAACCTGACCTACGCCGCCTACGCCGACAAGGACGAGAAAGCGATTCGGGAGAAATTGCGCGAGGTAGACAAGCTGTTTCACGCCAACAAACTGGCCGATGCCGTGGCCGTAACCTACGCCGTTGAGAAGGCGTACCCCGCCTCGGTGCTGCCCGCCATGCACCGCGCGTCGATCTGGTACAGCGACTTCGACACGCCCAGCCGCCGGGCCAACTTGGACTCGGCAGAACATACGTTTAGGGTCATTCTGGCCCGGAAAGGGCATTACGGACCCGCCCATAACGGGTTGTCGGCGGTAATTAAATCGAAGCGAATTCCGTATCTGATGACGTATGATTCGATCACGAACGCGCTGAAAACCACCAACATAAATGATCCCATTCACTTCACCGACGTTTTCCCCGACCTGACCTATTACCCCGGCGACCGGGCCAAAGCGATGGTCTGGAATCAGTTGTACACGAGCGTGGCGTACTTCCCGTTTTTGTCGAAACAGGGCAACGCGTTTGTGGTGCCGCCCCTGCACATCGACCTCGCCATTGCCATGCGGTCGCCGTTTTTTCGGAACGCCACCACTTTCGACAATCGCCAATGGATGGACATTCGGGGGGTGGGGAGCGGAGCCACCGCCATCGAATATGTGGAGCGCGGAGCCTACGAAGAGCGCAATGTGGTGCTGCACGAATACGTCCACCTCTTCCACGGGCGGGTGCTGACCGACGCCGAAAACCGGACCATTCGGGCGCATTATTACCACGCGATGCAAAACCATCTGACGCTGGATTACTATTCGCAGAACAACGAGTCGGAATATTTCGCGCAGACGTACCCCGCCTATTTCGAGACGGTGAAGGTGCATCCGCTCGATTTTAAGTCGATGAACATCACCGCTGAATTGAAAACTAAAGACCCGGACATGTATTCTTTTCTGGATGGGCTGGTGAAAAAAGAACGGGCCTATTTGTCTGGTGGTCAACAGATTATGGCCTCGAACTGGGCGCAGGTGTACATCAACCTGAGTAACAAAATGATCCGGGCTGACCCGGCGAAGGCGGCGGCGTATCTGGACACGGCGCTGATTTACGACGCCAAATACCAACCCGCCCACCTGGCCTATGCCCGGCTGAATCAGCAGCAAAAAGCGTTCGACAAAGCACTGGCCAATATCAAAGCCGCCGAGGCCATCGACGCGACCTATGCGCCCACATACGCCGCCTGGGCTAGTTGGGAAGCCGACAGGTCAGGGCCAGATGCTAACCGGGATTCACTGGTGAACGCGCAGGCCCTGTGGCTCCAAAAGTCGCTGGCATTGGAAAAAGATTACCAGACCCGTGCTTCCGTGGCGGGTCAACTCCGGGCTATGTACTGGGAAAATGGCCGGATTGGGCAGGCCATCAACGCTGCCGAAACTTATGCCGCCACCGGAGCCGACGTATCGACCTACCTGCGCGATCAGCGCGACGACGCCACCGCGTTTGCCCTGGCCCAACGCGCCCTGATGGGCTACGCCGCCCCGCTCGAAGGTCTGAAAAAACTGGTGTTGCAACGCCCCCAAAACTATGACCTGCGCGGCCTCTACGCCGACGCGCTGCTGGCCGTGGGGCAACCCGCCGAGGCCGTGGCGACCATGACCGAGGTGCAACACATTCTGGAAGCTGGCAAAACTGCCCGCGCTGACTTCGACCTGCGCATTGCCGAGGGCTACGCGGCCCTGAATAAGCCCGATTCGGTGGGGCATTATCTGGATAAAGTGGTGGCTAACCAGAAAGAACTTGACCCGACCGAGAAGCAACGGTTGGTGCGTTTATTGACCCTGGCTAAGCGACAACCCGATGCCGAGATGCTCTACAAAAGCCTGCCTATTACCGGTAATGCGCTGTACCGGTCGTCGGCTATGCAATCGGCGGGAGTATTAGCTGGGAATGATGCCGATGCCCTTGCCGCCTTCCAAAAATCATTAACGTTCAATCCCTATAACCTCGAAAGCTATGTGGCATTGGCTACATTGTACCGCAAAATGGACCAACCCGATGCCCTGAAAACGCTGCTTGCCAATGCCAATAGTCTGGATATAAAACCGGGTGAAGTGGCTGGTTTATAAGGAGTTAAACGTGAAATTTTCATTTCCCAAAACATCAACCTCCATTCAAATGAAACAACTTCTGCTACCCATGTTCCTGAGTTTAACCACCATCACGACATCATTTTCACAGGGGCAACGTGCGGGCATGTCGGCACCGGAGAATGCATCAGCCACCAAACCAACGGCAAAACCCGGCCCCGGCGACCTGACCTTGCCGATGGATTCGACGGTGGTGACGAGCGGTGCCATTACCGTAAAAGGGCAGCGGGTGCCCTACACCGCCACCGTGGGCACGCAGCCCGTTTGGGACGAAAACGGCAAGCCCATTGCCGGGGTTTTTTACACCTATTATGAACGGTCGGACGTGAAAGACCGCACTACGCGCCCGTTGGTAATCTCGTTCAACGGTGGGCCGGGCACGGCGTCGGTCTGGATGCACCTGGCCTACACCGGCCCCAAACTGCTCAATATCGACTCCGAAGGGTATCCGTTGCAGCCGTACACAGTCAAAGACAACCCAAATTCGCTGCTCGACGTAGCCGATATTGTTTACATCGACCCCGTCAACACCGGCTATTCGCGGATGGCCAACCCCGACGTACCCCGCTCGAAATTCTTTGGCGTTAACGCCGACATCAAGTACCTGGCCGAGTGGCTGAACACGTTCGTGACCCGGAAAAATCGCTGGCCGTCGCCTAAGTACCTGATCGGCGAAAGCTACGGCACCACGCGGGTGTCGGGCCTGGCGCTGGAGTTGCAAAACGCCAACTGGATGTATTTGAACGGCGTCATTCTGGTGTCGCCAACGGACCTGGGCATCGAGCGGCAAGGCCCCGTCGGCATGGCCAATTCGCTGCCCTATTACGCCGCCACGGCCTGGTATCATAAGGCGCTGGCTCCCGACTTGCAGAAAAAGGATTTGCTGGAGCTACTGCCTGAAATAGAGCAGTTTACGATCAATGAATTTGCGCCCGCGCTCACGATGGGTGGCTTCATCGACCCGGCAAAACGGCAGCAGATTGCGGCTAAAGTAGCCCGGTTTTCGGGCTTGTCGGAGAAGGTTATTCTGCAACACAACCTCCAGATTTCGCCGTCGTTTTTCTGGAAAGAACTCCTCCGCGACAAAGGCCAGACCATTGGTCGCCTCGACTCACGTTATTTGGGTATCGACCGGCAGGACGCGGGTGAACAACCCGATTATTCGCCCGAACTGACCATGTGGCTGCACGCGTTTACGGCCCCCATGAACTACTATTTCCGCGAGTTTCTGAACTTCAAAACCGACCTGAAATACTACATGTTCGGCCCCGTAAACCCCTGGGACCGCACCGGCGCGAACACCGACAAGTCGGGCGAGAATCTGCGGCAGGCGATGGCGCAGAACCCGTACCTGCATTTGCTGGTGCAGTCGGGCTATTACGACGGGGCCTGCGACTATTTCAACGCCCAATACAATATGTGGCAAATGGACCCTAGTGGCAAGCTCCGTAGCCGGATGGACTGGAAAGGCTACCGCAGCGGCCACATGATGTACCTGCGCCAGGAGGACCTCGTCAAATCGAACGATGATCTCCGTGATTTCATCAAAAAATCGACCCCAAAACCGACACAGCCCGCTAAGTATTGAGATAATGTTCGCGCACAAAAAAGGCTTTCCAGCTAGTACTCTTCCAATTTAATCATTGTATTGACTTGGTTGATTCGCCGGATTTACCTGCTCATACCACCGTTTGAGTTTATCTTCAGCACTGGCCACCGTAAAACTCCAGTGTATCTTGACCGCTCGTTCATTCCGTTCA
>JBBRMP010000057.1:0-26066 GCA_038230755.1 Cytophagales bacterium
CTTCGAGCTTGTCTATCTCGCGCTGTATTCCGATTAAAAACTGAATCTTCCGGGCATCCATGACTTACAGGTCTTTGTATTTATCAAAAGCAGCCATCGCTTTGTCGATACCCTGCTTTTCCCAAATATCTAAAATTCGCTCTATATCCACCGCTTTATCATCCGTAGTTTGGTTCATCAGCCCATCAAATTGCCTGGCATATTGCTGATACAAGGCATCGTCTGCGCCACGTACCATCTTCATAAACAGCAGCTTACCCGACAATACGTTTGCCAGAGCCGGGGCTTTCTGTTCGGTCTTCGTCTTGCTTACACCGTAGGTGCGTTGGAAACGGTTGTTGGCTTCGTCATAGCCGAGAGATTCCCAGTTGTGTAGTAACGCCCTGACATCACGCCAAAACTGCCTGGGTACGTTCACCCGTTCGTTCACAACCAAACCCGTTACGGCCTGCCGGTAGCCGGGGCGTTGCAGCCGGGTTTTAGCCGGGTTGATCATAAACCGCTGATCGGTGATGATACGCTCCAGTTCACGGCAAAATTCGCCATCGGGCTGGTATACGTTCGTAAACGATGAAAACGTCAGATCATCGGCGTAGCGGGTGTAGGTTGCGCCAAATCGTTTGGCCATACCCGTTAACCGCCGGTCGAGTTGCTGGCAAATGACGTTCGTCAGAATCGGCGACGTGGGTGCTCCCTGTGGCAAAAAGGCCCGCTTGGGTTCGTCAGGGTGCTTTACACAGCAGAGATTGGCAATCAGAAACGCCAGTGGTTCGCGGTTGCTAACCAGATTAAACGGTGGCAGTTTCAAACAGGCTTTCACCCGGTGAAAGTCAACACTGGGGAAAAAGTCTTTCAGATCAAGGTTGTAGACATAATGCCTACCTACGTGTGGCCGGGCATTATCGACAATGCTTTTGCCAGGCACAAATCCGGTAGCGGCTTTGTGAGGGCTGAAAACACATTGCAGCACCAGATTAAGGCACTTCTGAATAGTTTTTAAGGGGCCAACGGGGGCAAAGATGGTCCGTTCGCCTCCCCGTTTTTTGGGAATTGTGAACGGTTTATAGCGTACAACATCGAGCGAGGTGTTGGCGTACCAGGTAAGCGATTTGAGCTGAATTGGCTTCTCGTCACCCTTCTCGAAAAGCATCGATTTGGCCAGATTCAGCAGCGAAAGCAATTCTTCCTTCGTTTGCAAGGTTGCAAATTGCTGGCGAATAATGTCGATCTGCTGTTGGTCTACTGGCATGAATAAGAAAATCCTGAGCGGCCTGCTTCCGGGCTTATCTAAGCCGGTACTCTTTGTGTAAACACCTCCCTCTTAAATAATAATTAAGAATTAAGAATAATTAAAGCTGCTTTTATCAACCCTAATCCACTCTTAATTACCCAGCTTACATTCAGCCCTCGGCTTGCGCCGGGACCACACGGCGAAACGCACGTGCAAAAAATCAATACCTGTCGGAACAGGCGGCTCAGGATGTGAAAGAACTTCTGCAAAAGTAGTTGCTCAAAATGCAGGCATTCTGCATTTTGCTGAAAGATCTTACAAAAAGTAGATGGCAACCAACAAAAACGCCAGCTTTCGCTACCGTGTCCTAAACGAGTGCTTCCGTGACGGTTCCCGCCGATGGGATATAAACCGGCTTATTGAACACGTTTCCAGTCAGTTAGCTGAGCATTTCGGCATTGACAAGGGCATTAGTGATCGTCAGGTAAAAGAGGATATTCATATCATGCGGAGCCTGGCACCGAGGGGATTCGATGCACCTATTGTTTGTCGGGAAGGGATATATTTTTACAGTGATCCCACATTTAGCATTGAAAAGAAATCGCTCAACACAGATGATATACGCAGTTTGACGGAAGCAGTCTCTTTGCTCAGGCAGTTTCAGGGACTGCCTCATTTTCAGGACATTGAAGCAATCCTGACTAAGATTGAAGGTAAAACGCTCACGAATGATCCCAACGAAAACATCATTTCCTTCGAGAATACGCCTCTAACACGTGGCTACGACTATTTAACTCAGCTCTACCAGGCCATTCGTGATGAGCAAGTACTACGCATTCAGTACAAAGCATTTCAGGCTACGACAGATGAGGTGTTCACAATGCATCCCTACTACCTGAAAGAATACCGGGAACGCTGGTATATTTTCGGATTGGTGGACGAAAAAGACACGATTTACAATCTGGCTTTAGATCGTATTACAGCGGTCAATCATACTAAAAAGCGCTACAAAACCAACCACCGCTTTGATCCGGCAACTTACTTCAATGACATTGTAGGCGTAACCCGGCCAGCAGACGTACCTATCCAAACGATCATTCTGAAGGTTCAGTCAATTACCGCTCCTTACCTAGAGACCCGGCCAATACACTCTTCACAAAAACTGGTCGAGGTTCAGCCAACTACTGTTATGTACGAGTACAAGCTTATCCCTAATTATGAGTTTATAGCCGAAATTATGCGACTGGGAGACGCAGTTGAAGTGCTTGAACCCCAGAGTCTGCGAAAAACAATTAGTGATAGAGTAAGTCGTTTAATGATCTTTTACAACAGTTAAGCACGTACCTACATATTCCGCCGGTACTGCCCGCCAACGGCATAAAGGGCCTGGCTCATCTGGCCTAACGAACATACTTTAGCGGCTTCCATCAGGCTCTCGAAGATATTTTCGCCTGTCAACGCCACCTGCTGCAAGTTGCGCAGGGCTACTTCGGCAGCATCTTTATTTCGTTCCTGAAACGCCTTTACACTATCGACCTGCGCCCGTTTTTCGTCGTCCGTACTGCGAATCACTTCTGATGGCGTGATGGTGGGTGAGCCGTTGGGGTCGAGGAAGGTGTTGACGCCTACGATGGGCAGTTGGCCGTTGTGTTTCAGCGTCTCGTAATACATCGACTCTTCCTGAATCTTGCTCCGCTGATACATCCGCTCCATCGCGCCCAATACACCACCACGTTCATTTAGGGCAATAAACTCCTCATAAACAGCGGCTTCCACCAACCCGGTTAATTCTTCCACCACGAACGCGCCCTGCAACGGGTTCTCGTTTTTGGTCAGGCCAAACTCGCGGTTGATCACCAGTTGAATGGCCATCGCCCGCCGCACCGACTCTTCCGTGGGCGTGGTGATGGCCTCGTCATAGGCGTTGGTGTGCAGCGAATTGGTGTTGTCGTAAATAGCCAGCAGCGCCTGCAACGTGGTGCGGATGTCGTTGAAGGCAATCTCCTGCGCGTGTAAACTCCGCCCCGATGTCTGGATGTGGTATTTCAGTTTCTGGCTGCGGTCATTGGCTCCGTATTTATGCTTCATCGCCTTGGCCCAGATGCGCCGCGCCACCCGACCCAGCACCGTGTATTCGGCGTCCATGCCGTTCGAGAAAAAGAACGACAGGTTGGGCGCAAAATCATCAATCTTCAGGCCACGGCTCAGGTAATATTCCACGAACGTGAAGCCGTTGGAGAGCGTGAAGGCCAGTTGGCTGATGGGGTTGGCTCCCGCCTCCGCAATGTGGTAGCCCGAAATAGAGACCGAATAGAAGTTCTGAACGCGGTTGGTGGTGAAATACTGTTGAATGTCGCCCATCATGCGCAGGGCAAACTCAGTCGAAAAAATACAGGTGTTCTGCGCCTGATCTTCCTTCAGGATATCGGCCTGCACCGTGCCGCGCACTTTTCTCAGTGTATCGGCTTTGATCTGTGCATATACCTCAGTCGGAACAACCTTGTCGCCCGTTGTGCCGAGCAGTGCCAGGCCGAGGCCGTTGTTACCTTCGGGGAGCGGGCCAACATATTCCACCGACGGGTCGGTGGAATATGTTGGCCCGGTGGGGTTCTGCGCCAGCCACGTTTCACACTGCTGATCAATAGCCGCGTTCAGGAAAAAGGCCAGCAGCATGGGTGCCGGGCCGTTTATGGTCATGGATACGCTGGTGGCGGGATCGCAGAGGTCGAAACCGGAATAGAGCTTTTTCGCATCGTCGAGGGTGCTGATGCTCACGCCGGAGTTGCCCACTTTTCCGAAAATATCGGGGCGCATGGCGGGGTCTTCGCCGTAGAGCGTAACCGAATCGAAGGCGGTGCTAAGGCGTTTGGCGGGCATCCCTTTCGAGACGTAATGGAACCGCCGATTGGTGCGTTCGGGTCCGCCTTCGCCCGCAAACATCCGCGTGGGGTCTTCACCTTCGCGCTTGAGCGGAAACACGCCCGCCGCATACGGAAACTCGCCCGGTACGTTCTCCGTCAGGAGCCAACGCAGCACATCTCCCCAGTCTGAATACTTGGGTAGGGCCACTTTCGGCACCCGCAAGTGCGACAGCGTTTCGGTATACAGTGGTTGCCGAATCACCTTGTCGCGCACCGTAAACTCGTAATAATCAGCCGTATAGCGTTTCTGCATGTCGGGCCACTGCGCCAACAATGTACGGGTGGTGGGGTGTAGTTGAGCTTCGACTTTTTCATAAAATGGACGGACTTCTTCCACGCCCATCTTCAGCACACCGTCCAGTTGGTACAGCTTCCGCGCCAGCGTAACCTGCTCATTGACAAAGGCGTCATAGCGACGACTTTCTTCCACGATTTCAGCCAGATACCGTACCCGGTCGGAGGGGATAATGGCCGTCAGGGCGGCACTTTCGGCCTTGTGCGGAACGCTTTCGGCTCCCCGCACCAAACCAAGCGTACTGCATACCCGGTCAAACAACCCGTTCATGCCGGGGTCGTTGAACTGGGCGGCCATCGTGCCGATGATGGGCAGGGCGTCGTCGGGGGTATCCCAGTCGTTGTGGTTACGGCGGTACTGTTTGCGCACGTCGCGGAGGGCATCGAGCGAGCCGCGCTTGTCGAACTTGTTGATGGCGATGAGGTCGGCGAAATCGAGCATGTCGATCTTTTCCAGTTGGGTAGCCGCGCCGTATTCGGCGGTCATCACATACAATGTCTTATCGGCATGTTCGGTAATCTCGGTGTCTGACTGCCCAATGCCCGACGTTTCCACAATGATCAGATCGAACCCCGCCGACTTACAAATGTCAATCCCATCCTGTACGTGTTTGCTCAGGGCCAGGTTCGCCTGCCGCGTCGCCAGTGAACGCATATAAACCCGCCCTTCGCTCACCGACGGGTTCAGCGTATTCATCCGTATCCGGTCGCCGAGCAACGCACCACCCGTTTTCCGCTTCGACGGATCAACCGAAATGACGGCCATCGTTTTGCCCGGAAACGTGCGTAGGTACCTCAATATCAGCTCATCGACCAGCGACGATTTGCCCGCGCCGCCCGTGCCGGTGATGCCCAGGACGGGGGGCGATTGCCTGTCTGTCTGTCTGTTTTGGACATGGCCATTCTCGGCCAGTGTAATCAGCCTGGCTACGCGGAGAATCTGGCCCTCCCCGTCGGTTTGGGTGGGCAGCACAACGGCACGGCAATGGTCCAACAAATCATCAATCATACCTTGCAAACCCAGGGTACGGCCATCGTCAGGGCTGTAGAGGCGGGTGATGCCGTACGCTTGTAGCTCCTCAATTTCGCGGGGCAAAATGGTCCCGCCGCCCCCACCGAAAATTTTGATATGGCCCGCACCGCGTTCGTGGAGCAGGTCGTACATATATTTGAAAAACTCGATATGCCCGCCCTGATAGCTGGTGATGGCAATGCCCTGCACGTCTTCCTGAATGGCGCAGTCCACGATCTCGGCCACCGACCGGTTGTGCCCCAAGTGAATCACCTCGGCCCCCGACGACTGCAACAGCCGCCGCATGAGGTTGATGGCCGCGTCGTGCCCGTCGAACAGCGAAGCCGCCGTAACAAGCCGAATACGGTTGGGCGTTTGCACGGGCGTAGAGCGGTGCGCAATGGGCGTTGAGCTAACCATAAATCAGACGGGTTGAGAGTGACGAAGTATCTCTAACAAAGATACGATTCGTCGGGTCTCAACCCAGTTAGCTACTCAACTGGCATCAAGGGTCAATTCAGTATGCTTTTTTTATGGCCAGCCAGGTATATAGTGCGGCGCACCTCTGTGTTCAGGCGGCAAACCGTAGCTCCACCCTCCTTCGCTAGATATACCACTTATATCATCTTCCGATACATGGTAGCAAAAACTGATGATACAGGTGATTTTTCGTCTTGCCAAACCCGCTGGCGGCGATTTGGCACGAGGTCTAACAAGGTCAGTCTCAGAAAAAGCAAGGTTAGACACTTGCAGGAAAACACAGTCTGATAGTTTCATGTAGGAAAGAGCCGAAGTAACAGGCTTAAACGTGAATTTTTGGCCATACCGTTTTTCCAATGACGCATATAGTTTTCCTCTATCATCAAGTGACAAATCGCGCAAATAAAACACTATCCTGTCAACAACCTTTGTACTACCGGGGGAGTCAACGACCATTAGCGTATCATATTCAGAGAAATGCCAGCCTATCAACCCATTAGTATTGAGGTGGTACAAGTGATTAGCCTCGCTTATAGTCATGGGAAACTTAATAGTTTTACCCAAAAAAGTGCCCTGATAAGGATCGCACACATCTATGTGATTTGCATAAATACCAATGGCAATAAATGCCAACAGAATAATCAGGGCGACTCCACTCAACCAAAGGGCTAATTTCTTTAGTACGTTCATTGCTCAATTCGAATTAGGGTAATCTTTAGTATCCTTCAGCGGCAACGTATTGGTATCTACATTAGAAACAGGCTGTATAAACTTAAACCCCATAGCTGGATTGTTAGGCAGTCCATTATTCAGGACATCTCCATAATGGGCAACTGCCTCAAAATCAGTATAGAGATCATACATGATAAGACCAATGCCATTATTATTATTATCCATGTCTCTACGACTACCAGATGGTTCACCATCATCGCCAGATGCGCCAGTATTCAGGCGTTCATGAGCATCCGCTAAGTTAGACGCTAATCCTCTTCCAAAAATACCACAATTGAATGCAACCCACGCAGCGTGTTTAACGGCATTACCCCTGCATTCTCCACAAGTGCGTCCTTCAGAACCATCCCGTCCAATACTGTTCATAATTGCCTCTGCTATGTTTCCTGCTCTACCTGCATTCCAAACATATAACATTAAGTTTACTCTGTACGAAGCGAAAGGTCCATTGTTAGCCAACAAAGTCCTTTCCTGATTTTTTATTGATTTTACTTGACCCCTTAGCAAATTCTCAATCCAGGTTATTGCCCTGTTTCCCCATTGCCGAATGGCATCAATCAAATTTCCTTGTACCTGTAGAAACAAGGCAAAGTTGTCAATGAAATCCAACCGTTCATCTGGGTTAAAAGTAACGCCGTAGCGGGAGGCATTCGCCAGAAAACTATCAACCGTATTTTGGCGATATGAGCTACTAATAGCATCAGCGTATACCCCACCACCATCTGCAAAAAACATGGGCATTGAACTAATAGACGGCGAAGTAATACTACCACCGTCACAAGATGTCATAGTGTATGTTACAGTACACGCATTGAATCTCGCATTATTGCCACCGCATGGTACATTTTCAGTGTACTCATACGATGTACAGCCAATCTTTTTAGCATTTTTTGTTATGTTCTTAGGCTCAAAAGAACCTTGGAATTTACTATTATCGTAGTAAAATCCTTCCATGATGCCCACTTCATCCCAATCATAGAAAAAGACAGCCCCAGTAAAACTCTTTCCCAGATTCTTGCCATGTTCTTTTTTGGCTTTGCGTAGCGATTTTTCGAAATAGTCCTGATTAGCTACAACCTTCATCAGCAACGTCTGAACCTTGCCTTTACTATCCCGTATCATCACCAGTTTTTGAGGTGTAGAAAAGTGATCGTTTCGGTACGCTTTCATGTCGCTGTCTGTGATTTTGGCTGATCCATTATTCTGTGGTGCTATCAGACCAAACGTTTGGTCCGCCTCGTCAACCGCAACAGGTGCGATTACTACAGATACGCCATCCTTATCGGTGGATTGGAGTGCGTGTTCCCAAAGCGGGGTTTTGGTGGTACTAACTTTGGCACCAGCCTTACCGGCAACTTTGCTATCAAACCATTGACGAGCCATTTCAATGGTCAAAGCATCCGCCATCGACTCATCTTCCCGACCCACTTTTACTGGTTCTAGCTGTTTATCCGTACACGAAATGGTAACTGAAAACAGTAACACAAATACTGCCCAGGAGCGACGTACATTTTTCATTGTGTTGATTGTTAGATTCGTTGAAGATGGCAAATAACGTACGATAAGTAGAATAACGTTTTTCTACTAAGTATTTACTGTCAGTAGATTAAGTACAAATATAAACTTGAATACTGCAATAATTGTACAAATAAAAGTCACTACTTATCTAACGGTCGTGGCATAGTATACCCGTTTCGTCCCATCGTTTCCGCCGTTTGTCCCAAAGTCTGCGCCGTTGGTCCCATTCGGTTGATGGGTGAAACCGGGCAGTTTACCTTTGGTTCGTTAAACAAAATTTCATCTCATTTCGCTTTATGAACCTACGTGCACTGACTATGTTGGCCCTTTCGGCCCTGACGATTAACGCCTTCGCCCAGGACGACAAAGCGTTGCTTTATGAAGTAACGGGCAACGGCCTGACGGCCCCCTCCTACCTCTACGGCACGTTTCACCTGGTTTGCCCCACCGATCTGGTCATCACCGACCCCATGAAAAAAGCCATGGCCGACACCAAACAGCTTTATCTGGAAATGGACATGGACGACCCCGCCATGATGCCCGCCATGCAGAAAGCGATGGTGCTGGCCCCCGGCAAGACGGCCAAAGACTACCTCTCAGCCGACGACTATAAGGTGGTGGATGACTACATGACCAAAACCATGAAGGTGGGGCTTGGGCAAGTGGGCACGTTTAAACCCATCGGCCTGCTGTCATTCATGCTGATGGGTATGCTCCACTGCCAGCCCGCCTCCTACGACATGACGCTGGCACAGATGGCCGCCAAAGACAAGAAAGAGGTGCTTGGCCTGGAAACACTGGAAACGCAACTGGCTGTTTTCGACAAGAAACCGCTGGAGAAACAGTACAAAGAACTCGCCGATATGGCCCGCGATCCCGAAAAAAGCAGCAAAGAACTCGCCGATATGCTGACCGCTTATAAGGCTAAAGACCTTGCCAAAATCAACCAGATCATGCGCACCAGCAGTATGTCGGGTGATTTTGCCGCAATGGCAGGGCCACTACTCATCGAGCGCAACACCAACTGGATACCTGTCATCGAAAAAGCCGCTAAAACCACGCCCACCTTCTTCGCCTTCGGTGCCGCCCACCTCATCGGCGACAAGGGCGTGATTGCGTTATTGAAAAAGCAGGGGTATGTGGTGAAGGCGGTAAACTAAGAGAGGAGGAACGGGAGAATGGAGAAAAGGAGGAGGGGGTTGCTTACGCCAGCGAAATGCTCATGCGTAAGCAACCCCCTCCTCCTTTTCTCCATTCTCCCGTTCCTCCCTACTTTTTAAATACCAACGCCTTCACCGGGTCGATGCGGTTGATGACGAGGGTGGGGAGCCAGAGGGCCAGCGCAATCAGGGCAATGATGGCCCCGTTGAGGAGAGCCAAAACGGGCCAGTCCCACGAGATGGGCACGTAGTCCATGAAGTAATTCTTCCGGTCGAGGGGAATGAAATGAAAGCGCGATTGCAGCCAGCACAGGCCCAAGCCAATGCCGTTGCCCAGTAGCAACCCCCAAGCCACAATGTTCAGCCCTACCACCACAAATAGCCGCCTGAGCAGCGCATTGGAACTTCCAAGGGCTTTCAGCAGGCCAATCATGGGCGTGCGTTCCATCATCAGCACCAGCAGCACCGACACCATGTTGAAGCAGGCGACGAACAGAATCAGCGCGATAAAAACGCCCGTGTTCCGGTCCAGCAGCATCATCCAGTCGAACAGGTCGCGGTACTGATCGTCCACCCGCGTCACGCGCATGTCGGGCGGGGTTTGCTCGATAACGGCTTTGTAGTTGGGGCCAAGTTCGGCAAAATCACGCACGAAGATTTCGCCCGCACCCACCAGATCGGGCGTCCATTTGTTGAGGCGTTGCACCAGCCGGAGGTCGCCCACCACAAAGGCTTTGTCGCCCTCCTCCAGGCCTGTTTCGTAAATGCCCACCACCGTCATCTTGCGCGGACGTAGGCCCGTTACGGCGGGTTGTGCGGCCAGCTCGTTGGTACGGGGCGGCGCCTGTTCGGTGAAATAGAGAATGGCCGACTGACCCACGATCAGCTTTAGCTGGCTGGCAATGGTCTGGCTGATAAGCAGTTGCGTGGAATAGCCATTGGTTGCTGCCGAATCGAAACGGGGTAGTTTACCGGCCACCAGGGCATCGCCGAGCAGTTGCCAGTCGTAGTCGGAGCCAACGCCTTTGAGCACCACGCCCGCCAGATCAGCATCCGTTTGGAGAATGCCTGCTTTGTTGGCCGTACCCTGTACGTGCCGGATACCGGGCATTTTTTTGATGCGCAAAAACGCTGGATCACGCAGCGAAATGGGCGGTGCGTCGAACGACTGGTTATTGGAAAACTTGACCACCTGCAAGTGCGCTCCGAAGGCAAATATTTTCTGCTGAATGGTGCGTTTAAAGCCAAAAAGCACCGCAAACGAAATAATCAGCACCGACAGCCCCACGGCCACGCTGCCAATGCCTACCCGCGTTACGGTGGCCGAAAAACTACCCAGTGGCGCATTTCGCACCCGACTGGCAATGAAAAGAGGAAGATTCAAACCGATGATAGTTACGACCGTCGCAAGGTATGCCCAACAGCCCGATAAACACAAACCCCACCACAGTGGGCGGGGTTTCGCCAGCCACCGTTTTGGCTACCTGACCGGTATCTGCTAAAATCAATAGTCGGCACGCTGGTCAGTAGGATTGTTATTCACAAGCATTTTTGTGTTGTCTTCGTTATGGGTAGACACACGAATAGTCAAGCCATGAAATCGTTCTTCATCCTCAGTTTCGCGCTACTGTTGCCACTTACAAGCATGGCGCAGGATTCTATCGCGGTGAAAAAGCCATCACCGCAAATGCAGGAAGATATGCCCATACGCCGGGGACGTGGCACGGCCAGACCCATGCCCAGCCCACGCTATCGCCAGGTGAAGCCAATGCGCAAAGACACGATCATCAACGGGTTTAACAAGCGCGATACCGTTAAGTGAAGGCCATTTTTAGGTGCTTCATTAGCAGTGTACTTCTCTGTTTCGCGCTGAAAACAGCGTCATCAGCCCAGTCATCCATTTCGCTTCACCCCCTCGTCGACACCACGCGGGCCGACGTCCGGGCGGCGGTGGCGGTGTGGTCGGCCTACCTGCGGTCACGGCCCGACGGCATCCGACATAGCCCGTTCTGGAACGAAGCCGAGCAGACCAAGTCGTCAAGATTCGACCTCCTCGAACGCGAGTTTGAACCGACGCTCTACCGGGGCTACCCGGTCCAGATTTTGAGCGTGCTGGGCTTTCCCGACGGGTTTTACCAGATCAAATCGCTCTTCGGCGGCAACAACCCAAAAGGCCGAAGCCCCCTTATTTTTGCCATTACCAACGTGTATGTCCGGCCCGATGCCAGCGGTAAGTGGCTGCTCTACAACGCCTTACCAATCAACCGGGCGCGGTTCTGGAACAGTCAGCAGGTGGGTCACGTGACGTATTATTTTCCGCCCTATCACCAATTCAACAAGCAGAAGGCCAGGCAGTTAAACCAGTTCATCGACGACCTCTGCCAGCAGTTTAATATCCCGGCCAAACCCGTTGAGTACTACCTCGCCGACACCCCCGACGAGCTGCGTCAACTGCGCGGATTCGATTACGAGGCGGTAGGCAGTGGCCTGCTAAAACCGACGGGTCGAGCCATCGACGACCGGGTTTTCTGCGCTGGCCTCGACGAATTTTACCCCCACGAAATCGTCCACGTCTACCTCGACGCTCGCTACCCCAACCAGCACCCGTGGGGGTCGGAAGGCGTGGCCACGTTTCTGGGTGGCAGCCGCGGCCAACCCCTCGACTGGCACCTTGCCCGCGTGGCCAGTCACCTCCGCGAACACCCTGAAATAGATCTGCGAAATATGCTCGGCCTCGTAACGCTCGATGAGTTCACCGACTACCGGTACGCCATCGGTGGGCTGCTGGCACGGGCCATTTTCCAGAAGGGAGGCATACCGCTGCTGACCCGGTTTATGCAGTCGGGCCGGGCAGATATTAGCTACTACATGGCCCTGGAGCAGTTGTTGGACCTGAAACGCACTGATCTGAATATAGACATTCGGCGACTGTTGGCGGCGTATTGAGGTCTGCTCCATCACTGTAGACCGGCCATTACCCGCTACTATGTATTACCAACTAACCACAAAAACGCCCCTTCATCCAAACCCGTATCCGCTCTTACCAAGTCTATTTGCCGTTTATCACCATCGCGGTAGGTTTGATTCAGTTAAAACACCTACTGACATGGAAAAACGCCTGGAACGTTACCTCGACGAAGCACAGATTGGGGGCGTAGCGGCCGGATTGGCCCACTATTTTGGCATTGATCGTACCTTGGTTCGGGTGCTGTTTGTGGCGGGTTTGTTCATCCCGGCAGTACCCAGTCTTATTCTGTACGTTATCTTGTGGATTGTGCTGCCCGAACGCCGTTTTGGCCCAGCCACCCAAATGCAGTCTACCATTTTTTCAACCCCGGTTTTTATGGCTAATCCTGAACAAAAACGCAACGGCAACCTCATTGGCGGTGCCATCCTTATTATCCTGGGCGTGGTAGCCCTGCTGGAACGGTACACCGATATTGACTTCCGCGACATCTGGCCTCTGCTCCTGATCGGCTTTGGCGTATGGCTGGTGGTCCGCGACCGTAAACCGGGCGAAGATCTCTTTGGCAGAGGAACGGGATCATTTGGCAACGACACCCCCGAAAACCGCCCCACTCCCCCGTCAAACGACCCCTACGATCCAGACCGGACGATTAATCAACTATAAATCAGTTTTCAGTTTGGCGTGTTCAGTTGCTTCGCCGGGCGCAGGAACATCCGTGGCGAAGCAACGGTAAACGCCAAACTGAAAACTGAAAACTCCCTTCCCTTATGAATACCCGACGCGGTTATTTCTGGGGCCTGCTTTGCATCACGCTCGGCGTGTTGTTTCTGGCCCGCAACTGGAACCTGTTTCCCATGCCTGACTGGCACTTTGTGCGCGGTTTGTGGCCCGTTCTGCTCATCCTGGGCGGTATTGCCCTGTTATTTCGGCGCGAAGAGGCGGGGTCTGGCCGGTCCATTCTCTCGACGTTTTTCACCGTCATTCTGGCCATTGCGCTACCGTTCTGGCTGTTCAGCTACGTAGGGCGTCACCACCGGTATGATCGCGATCTGTCCATGAATTTCGACCCGCCGTCGCCCCCATCGCCGCCCAGCCCACCGGGTGCGTATGACTCGAACGATAACGATAATGATGACGATTACACGGATGACAACGACGAGTCGGACAATGGCGATGACAGCGACGACGAAGATAACACCGACCTGAAAAGCGGCAGTTATAGCGAAGATATGCCCGCCGCTGCCCCCACCGAAGCCAAGTTTGTGCTGGAAGGTGGTGCCGCCAAATTCACCATCGACGAGCCGACTAACCGCCTGATCGACGCCAAAACCCGGACGATCAATCTCTATAACATGAGCATCGACCGCAACGCCACGTCGCCCACGATTCGGCTTGAACCGACCAAGAACTCGAAAACCAATTTCAACTTCAACGATAACTCAGATTTTGGCACGGTGAAAGTGCAACTCAACGATAAGCCACTCTGGGACATGGTGCTCGATTTCGGGGCTGGGTCGGGCGATTTTGACCTGAGCCGCTATGCCATCAAGTCGTTGAAAATTGACGCTGGTGCGGCGGGTATCGACCTGAAACTAGGCGACAAAGCAGCCCAGTCGGACGTAAAAATTTCGTCGGGTATGGCGTCGGTAAAGGTTAAGGTGCCGCGAAGTGCCGGGGTCAAAATCACCACCGACGGCGGCATGAACGCCACGGACATCGACGACGATTTTGAGCGCGTGGGCAACAATACCTACCTCAGCCCAGGCTACGACAAAGCCACCAAAAAGATCACCATCCGCTACGACGGCGGCATGAGCCATTTTGAAGTAAATCACTACTAGTCAACAGGTTCTACACAAACTCCTGTAAAAGCCCCTGCCAACTGGCGGGGGCTTTTTGGTTAGCAGCCAATCAGGATTTAACTTTAAACGGATACGGCAAAACCCATGAAAGAAATCAGTGTTATCGTCGATGCGTACCAGCGTATGAACCCCGCCACCCGCGCCGCGTTGGCCACAGTGGTCTATGTGGAAGGCTCGTCGTATCGCCGAACGGGGGCGCGGATGCTCATCATGGACAATGGCACGTGGGTGGGCGGCATCAGTGGCGGCTGTCTGGAAGGCGATGCCCTCAAACGCGCCCAACTGGCCATGGCGCAGGCTAAACCCACCATTGTCACCTACGACACCACCGAAGACGATGCCTACCAGATTGGCGTTGGTCTCGGCTGCAACGGCATCATCAGCGTGTTGATCTCGCCCATCGACCCCGCCGCACCCGTAGTCATCGACCTCCTAAAAAGCTGTGTATCAGGACACCGGCGAACGCAGGTGTTGTTAACGGTGCTAAAAGCACCCGCCAACGCCGCGCTCGGCATGGGTCAGATGATCCGCTATGGCGGGCCAGAAAGTCTTCATGCCTTTGGCGACGAAACTGTCAGTTCAGCCATTGACGAACTGATTTGGGCGTACGTAAAAAAAGGCAAATCGGCCCCGGCCACGGTCGATTTGCCCGCTGGCAAACTCGAATTATTCGTAGAAGTGATGTTGCCCGTGCCGCACGTAGTGGTAATGGGCCAGCAATACGACGTTTATCCGCTGGTGCGACTTATCAACGAACTAGGCTGGCAGGCTACCATTGTGGCTAATCCGCAGAAGGTGACGCGGGCGTTGTTTGCCTCGGCCAACGCGCTGATTCCCCCCGCCGATTTCGACCAGATCGTCGTCGACGATCAGACCGGGTTTGTGCTCATGGCCCACGATTTCAACACCGACAAAGCCAATTTACCCAGAGCATTAGCCACGTCGGCGCCCTTTGTGGGGGTGCTTGGGCCACGCGTTCGTACCGAGCGCATGATCTCGGAATGGGCCGCCGAGGGGGTTATTGTCGAAGAGACCGACCGCCTCCACGCCCCCGTTGGCCTCGACATTGGCGCGACCTCGCCCGAAGAAATTGCGCTCTCTATCGTGGCTGAGCTAAAAACGGTCTTGTCGGGCCGCGACGGGTCATCGCTCCGACTGCGGCAGGCACCGATTCACGAACGGGAATAGCTAACAAGCAATGCTTTACCCTATCTATTTAGACCATAACGCCACCACACCCGTTGACCTGCGGGTGCTGAACGCGATGCTGCCTTATTTCACCGAACACTTTGGCAACGCAGCTTCACGAACGCATGTGTTTGGCCTGAAAGCCGAAGACGCCGTGGCTTACGCCCGTCAGCAACTGGCCAACTTGCTGGGCACCGCTCCCACCGAGCTTGTCTTTACCAGCGGGGCTACCGAGGCCATCAATCTGGCCCTGAAAGGCGTTTTCGAGGCTAATCAGCACCGGGGCAACCACATCGTTACGGTGAAAACGGAACACAAAGCGGTCCTGGATGTCTGCGAACACCTCGCCCAACTCGGTGCCGAAATCACCTACCTCCAGCCCGACGCCGACGGCCTAATCACGCCCGAACAGGTAGCTGCCGCGCTTACGCCCGCCACAATCCTGGTGTCGGTGATGTGGGCGAACAACGAAACCGGCACGATCCAGCCCATCGAAGCCATCGCCGAGGTGGTGCATCGTCACGGTGCGCTCTTCCACACCGACGCCACTCAGGCCGCAGGCAAACTCCCTATCGACCTGAGCCGGACGACCATTGATTTATTGAATTTGTCGGGCCATAAGCTATACGGACCCAAAGGCATCGGTGCGTTGTATGTGCGCAGAAAAACGCCACTTACGGCGCAGCAGGATGGGGGACGGCATGAACGCGGTCGCCGGTCGGGTACGCTCAATGTGCCGGGCATTGTGGGGCTGGGTGCCGCCGCCGAACTGGCGCAGGCTGAAATAGCCACTGAAGCCCCCCGCCTGGCCACCCTCCGCAACCGCCTCGAAGCCGGTATTCTGGCGCAGTTTCCAGACGTTCACGTCAACGGAAGCCGGGCGCACCGGTTGCCCAACACCACCAATCTGGCCTTTCCGAACGTAGATGGCGAAGCGCTACTGATGAGCCTCAACGAGATTGCCATATCCAACGGCTCAGCCTGCACCGCCGCCACCACCGACCCGTCGCACGTACTGAAAGCCCTCGGCCTATCCGACGATTTAGCCTACGCATCGGTCCGTTTCAGCCTGGGTCGTACCACATCTGAAGCTGATATTGACATAACCGTCGCTCACGTTATCAGCGTAATAAGTCGGCTGCGCATGGTAGGGGCGTAAAAATTAGTTGAACCTGACTGACCTTATGCTGCTCAAACCCTTTGTCGATGTTTGGAGTATCCTCATTTTTTCAGGGGTCATACAGGGCTTTCTTCTGGCTTTTAATTGCTTCTCTATGCCCCGCCAGGATCACAAGCTGCTGGGATGGCTGCTGGTGAGCGTTTGTCTAACGGTGGTGGAGGTGTTGCTGTGTTACTCAAACTACATCATTTACGTCCCCTCTCTGGTAGGTGCCTCCGAACCGTTCAACTTCGTTTTTCCACCCCTGCTTTACTTTTACTCGCTGAGTTTAGTTGAACCCGGTTTCCAGTGGAAACCCCGCTATTGGTGGGCGTTTCTGCCCGCTGGATTACTGGCCCTCTACATGCTTCCCTTCTTTGCCCAGGCTAACGACTGGCTGCTGCAAACGGTAGCCTTGGCCTATCATAGGCCAACACAAATGGATGCCGTCTTCCGGAATTATGCCTGGGCAAGCTCCTACACGGGCTTTTACAGTGTGTTTAAATACCTGCTGGTCGGCTACCAGATCAGCTATCTGCTGCTGACGTTGCGGCTCATTCACCACTATAAAGCCAGGGCAACCGCTGTCACTTTAACTACGGCATCGCTCCGGTGGGTGACCCAGATTAGCTGGTCTTTTTTGGTTGTCTTCATTGTCTATGCGTTACTGACTGGCTATTATCAAAGCGACGTGGGTGATGTGTACGTGGCAACCTGCGTATCGCTGGTCTGCTTTGGCATGAGCTTCCAACTCATCCGTCAGTCGAAACTCCTGGACCCGCTCACCCCAGCGGCTACCCCCATGCGTTCACCACCCATTAAGTATGAAAAAACCGCGCTTGATGCAGCCGCTGCCCAACAGACTCTGGCGCGGTTACTGCACTACGTAGAGCAGGAAAAACCTTTCCGGCAAAACGACCTGAGCCTGCCCGTGCTGGCTGCCCAGGTTGCCACGGCTCCCCATCACCTCTCACAGGTCATCAACCAGTACTGCGGGCAAAACTTTTTCGACTTTATCAATACCTACCGTATTCAGGAAATCCAGCAAAAGCTGACCGCTCCCCAGTACGATCACCTCAAAATAGAAGCGATTGCGCTTGAATCGGGCTTTAACTCTAAATCCGCCTTTAATGCGGCTTTTAAAAAAATGACCCGGCAAACCCCATCCCAATACCGCAAAGCCAGAGTCACGGCTCAAAGCTGAGCCGTGCGGCCTTATAAGGTAGGACGGCTGCCTTACAAGGCTGGTCGTTGGGTGGCAGCCCGGCGCCCTAGTTTTGGGCAACCGATCCAAGCCTGACAAGCAAGCTTACCACAAATTCCGTCAACGTGCGTTGTCCGACTACTAAACGAATCGGGTTGCTCTACGATGAAACCAGTTTCTGCACACCGGGCCCTCTGGCTTGATTATCTGCGTGCGTTCGTTACCCTGTTGGTAGTCGCTCACCATGCGGCCTTAGCCTATCCAACTTTCGCGTACGTTGATGTTAGCCGCTACATCAACTCAACGGCTCCTATTGTCGATACCAGCCGTTGGGCGGGTATGGATACACTAATTGGGTTTAATGATCTGTTTTTCATGCCGCTGATGTTTCTCATTAGCGGCTTTTTTGTGTACCGGGGTCTGTCCAGGAAAGGTGCGAAAGCGCAGTTGACCGACCGGTTTGTCCGCCTGGGAATTCCCTTTCTGGTTGCTGAACTGGTTCTAATTCCACTAGCCTACGCGCCTTCGTTCTATCAGGCCACGCATTCTACCAGCTTCGGCCTGTTTATCCGCGACTATATCATCCATCAACAATGGCCAGTCGGACCGCCTTGGTTTATCTGGCTGTTGCTGACATTTGATGGAGTCTCCACGCTCATCTTCACCCAAAGACCATCGGTTTTCCCGGCTGTTGGTCACTGGCTGGCTAGGCTAAGCCAACGCCCCGTTCGGCTGTATGCTACCCTCTATGGCCTGGTCGCCCTGAGCCTCATTCCGTTAAGTTTATGGGTGGGTCAGTATACCTGGGTGGGGTACTGGGGACCCTTTGATTTTCAACTCAACCGGCTGCTCTTTTACCTGTTATTCTACCTGCTGGGTAGTTGTCTGGGGGCTACAGACTGGCAGAGCTACCTGTTCAGCCAAGATAAGCTGCTGGGTAAAGACTGGCCATTTTGGGTCGGGTTAATGCTAATCTGCTATATAGTATTCGTGCTGACCTCGCGGGCGGGAGCGGTCTGGGTCAGGCAGGGAAGGTTAACCGTTACTGAGGGCTACTTCATCTACGATCTGGCGTTTGTGGCCTGTTGTTTAGCCAGCATGAGCGCCTGCCTAAGCTTCTTCAAACAGAAAATTACCCGTTCTGTCAGGGTCTGGTCCAGCTTATCGGCGAATGCCTACGGCATTTATATCGTGCATTACGGCTGTGTTACCTGGCTACAGTTTACCCTGTTGGGGATTGCGCTACCGGTAGTGATCAAATTTGTTGTCGTGTTTGTCGGGGCCTTAAGTCTAAGCTGGCTCATCAGTAGTCTGGCTCGACGAAGCGCGTGGATCGCCCGGATTATTTGAGAATTCTTAGGTCGAGTTGAGGTGGTATGCTGTCTGGCAACACAGTCTGTAAAGGGTTACGGCTCGGTCTGGGTAATGGCAGCCAGTGAGGCGAAGCAAGATAGTGGTTTGACAAACCGGCATAGGGCAAGTTTATGGGGTTCTGAGCCGACGGTAAAGCGGGCGGCAACTTACCCCAGTACCCAGATATACGTCCATATTATGATTGGTTTAAAAAATAATTTTCATCGAAAAAATATAATTATTTAGACGCATATTTATAGCCTGTTCAACGGCCTCACGATGGGGCCTTTTCTTCTGCTTTCGCCCTATGGACTTAACTGGCTCGCATACCCTTGACGCACCCATATCTACGATCTGGACCATGCTCATGGACACGGATACCCTGGCCCGTGTGGTGCCCGGCGTGACCAAGCTCGAAAAGACCGCCGAGAACGAATACAACGCCATTGCCGAAATAAAACTCGGTCCCGTCAGCGGCTCCTTCACCGGTAGTTTGTCGCTCAGCGATATCCGCGAAAACGACGGATACACCCTGCACGTGAAGCAAAACAGCAAAATCGGCAACGCCGATGCTACCGTTAGTATCCTGTTAAAACCCCTCGGCACCGCCCAAACCGAGATTTCATTCGACGGCAAAGCCCGGCTGTCGGGCTTACTTGCCCGCACGGGGCAGCGCGTCATTTCGGGCGTAGCGACCACATTGACCAGGCAGTTCTTCGCCAATTTCGAAAAAGAGCTAACGCCTGGTCCTGCAACTACAACTCCTTCATAACCCGTTTCCGTCTATGCAAATCAACCTCACCGTCAACGGCAAAGCCCGTAAAACGGACGTCGAGGATCGAACTCTCCTGGTCGATTACCTCCGCGAAAACCTGCGCCTCACCGGCACCCACGTTGGCTGCGATACCTCCTCCTGTGGAGCCTGCACCGTCCACCTCGATGGCGTGGCCGTAAAATCCTGCACCCTCCTCGCCGCCCAGGCCGACGGTTGTGTCGTGCTGACCATCGAGGGCCTCGCGCCCAACGCCTCGGCGGGCGAGTTGCACCCGCTCCAGGAAGGCTTCAAAGAGTGCCACGGTCTACAATGCGGTTTTTGTACCCCCGGCATGATCATGACCGCCGCCGACCTGCTCAGCCGCCAGCGCAACCCCTCGGAACATGATATCCGCGAGGCGCTGGAAGGTAACATTTGCCGCTGCACGGGCTACCACAACATCGTGAAAGCCATTCAATGGGCCGCCGAACATACCCCCGCGCCCCTCCTCGCCGATCACCACGTCTGGACCAACGAACCCGCCACAGCCGCTGTCGCGGCAGTTTAAAAAAGTTTTCAGTTGCTTCGCTCGTTGGCGTACCCCCCCGCCCTGAAGGGAGCTTTGCTTACGCGAAAGCAGACGGGCTGGCGTAAGCAAAGCTCCCCTCAGGGCGGGGGGTTACGCCAACGAGCGAAGCAACTGAAAACTGTAAACTCAAAACTCCTTAAAAAATGAGCAACAAATTCATTGGCCAGTCCATAAAGCGCGTTGAAGACAAGCGTTTTATCACCGGAAAAGGCCGCTATACCGACGATATTGTGCTGCCCGGCATGCTCCATGCCCACTTCGTCCGCAGCCCCTACGCCCACGCCCGCGTCGTGAGCATCGACATGACCGAGGCCAAAGCCATGCCCGGCGTGATCGCCATTTATACCGGCGACGACGTGGCCCACATCAATGGGGTGCCCTGCGGCTGGCAGGTCAACTTCCGCAATGGCGAGACCATGCGCGAGCCAAAACACCCGATGTTGATTCCGACGGGTGATACCGCCAAACACGCCGGTGACGCCGTGGCCATTATCATTGCCGAAACGAAAGCCATTGCCACCGACGCCGCCGAAAGCGTGGTCGTGGAGTGGGACGAACTGCCCGCCGTGGCCAGTCCTGCCGACGCGCTGAAGCCCGGTGTGCCCAAAGTACACGAGCAGTTTCCCGACAACACGGCGTTCGACTGGTCGTTGGGAAATCCGATCGACGAAGTGGATGCTGCGATGGCCGCCGCCGCGCACGTCACCACGTTAGAGTTTGTTAATCAACGCGTTGTACCGAATGCGATGGAGCCACGGGCCTACATTGGGCAGTATGACGAGGTATCGGACAAATACACGCTCTACACCTCGACGCAGAATCCGCACCTGATTCGGCTGCTGATGTGCGCCTTTGTACTGGGTATTCCCGAACACAAAGTGCGCGTGGTTGGTCCCGACGTGGGCGGTGGTTTTGGCTCAAAAATTTTCCACTATACCGAAGAAGCCCTCGTGACCTGGGCGTCGAAACAGATTGGACAACCCGTGAAGTGGACGTCTGATCGGTCGGAAGCGTTTTTGATGGATGCCCACGGCCGCGACCACGTCACCAAAGCCGAAATGGGCTTCGACAAAGACGGTAACGTGATGGGTTTACGCATCAAAACCGTGGCGAACATGGGGGCTTACCTGTCCACCTTTGCCCCGGCGGTGCCTACCTACCTGCACGGAACCCTGTTGCAGGGCCTGTACGTGACGCCGAAAATCAACATCGACATGACCTGCGTCTTCACGCATACCGTGGCGGTGGATGCGTATCGTGGTGCCGGTCGGCCCGAAGCGACGTATTTGCTGGAACGCCTGATGGACCTCGCCGCGCTGGAAATGGGCCGCGACCCCGCCGAACTGCGCTTTCAGAATTTCATCCCCAAATTCGACGGCGTCACCGAACCGGGTTACCAAACGCAGGTGGCTCTCCAATATGATTCGGGCGATTATGCCCCTGTTTTGGAACGCGGCCTGGAGATGCTGGGCTACAAAGATTTCCGTGCCGAGCAGAAAAAAGCCGCCAAAACCAACAAGCTGCTGGGTGTGGGCTTTTCTACCTACGTGGAAGCCTGCGGCATTGCGCCCTCGGCTGTTGTAGGCGCGTTGGGTGCCCGCGCAGGTCTGTACGAATCGGCGCAGGTGCGGGTGCAACCCACGGGCAAAGTGAGCGTGTTTACCGGCTCGCACTCGCACGGGCAGGGACACGAAACCACCTTTGTGCAGGTCGTGGCCGATAAACTCGGCATCCCGATGGAAGACGTCGACCTCATCCACGGCGACTCCGACACGGTGGCGTTTGGCATGGGCACCTATGGCTCGCGGTCGCTGGCGGTGGGTGGTTCGGCCATCGTGAAAAGCATTGACAAGGTGTTGGAAAAAGGGGCTAAAATTGCCGCCCACAAGCTGGAATGCGCCGAAGGTGATCTGGAATACGCCGACGGTAAATGGACCGTAAAAGGCACCGACAAGAGCATCGGTTTCGGCGACGTGGCCCTCACCGCCTACGTTCCGCACGTCTACCCCGCAGGCCTCGAACCCGGCCTCGATTTCTCCAGTTTCTACGACCCTGCCAACTTCACGTACCCCTTCGGCTGCCACATTGCCGTAGTGGAAATTGACAAGGAAACGGGCAAAACGACGCTGAAACGCATGATTGCGGTCGACGATGTGGGCAACGTCATCAATCCCATGATCGTGGACGGGCAAATCCACGGTGGGCTGACGCAGGGGATCGGGCAGGCCCTGTTTGAGGGTGCCATTTATGACGAAAACGCGCAGCTCACCAACGGCACCTACATGGATTATTGCATGCCCCGCGCCGACGACCTGCCCATGTTTGAAACCGACCGCCGCACCACGCCCTGCCCCCACAATCCGCTGGGTGTGAAGGGGGCCGGAGAAGCTGGTGCCATCGGTTCAACGCCCTCTGTGGTCAACGCCGTCATCGACGCCCTCTGGAGTGGTGGCCACAAAGTAAAAGACATCCTGATGCCCATGACCCCCGAACGCGTTTGGCGGGCAATGCAAAATTAAAAAGTTCAGGAGTTTTCAGTTTACCGTTTTTAGTTGCTTCGCCAGAGGGAGTTACGTACCCAGGCGGAGCAACTGAAAACGGTAAACTGAAAACGGTAAACCCCTTCAAAAATGATCTCCTACCCTTTCCAATATAAACGCGCCAGCAGCGTGGCCGATGCCGTGCAGATGCTGGGCGACGGTGGCAAAGCCCTCAGTGGTGGCCACAGCCTCATTCCGACCATGAAACTGCGCCTCAACGCCCCCGACGTGCTCGTGGACGTGGGCCGGTTGCCCGAACTCAAAGGCATTTCCGTCGATGGCGACGAACTAGTGATCGGGGCTGGAGCCACCCACGGGGCCATTGCGGCGTCTGATCTGGTGAAAAAGCACCTGCCGATGTTCGCCACGGGTGCGGGCCAAATCGGCGACCCATCCGTGCGGAACCGGGGCACCATTGGCGGCTCCATTGCCCACGCCGATCCAGCCGCCGACTGGCCCGCGATGGTCATTGCCGCCGATGCCACGATTGTGATGCAGGGCCCATCAGGTACGCGCAAGGTGAAAGCCGAGCAGTTTTTCACGGGCCTGTTCAGCACCGCCCTGCACGAAAACGAGCTGATTACGGAGGTGCGGGTGCCACTACACGACGGCGCGAAAATGACCTACCAGAAGTTTGCGCAGCCCGCCTCGCGCTACGCCATTGTGGGTTGCGCCATCGTGAAAAGCGCCGACGGCAAGCTGCGCGTGGCCTTTTCGGGCGTATCGGAGGCTCCCTTCCGCGACAAAAAAGCCGAGGCCCAACTCAACAGCGGCAAGCCCGCCGAAGCCGCCGCCGGTATGTCCATCCTCTCTGACCACTACGCCTCTGAAGAATACCGCAAGCACTTGGCCAATGTCTATTTAAACCGGGCACTAGCGGCAGTGGCATAAATTGAGTTCAATGTTTAACGTTTAAGGTCTAACGCTGGCTGACGCGAGAGTACGTTTGCATCAGCCAACGTTAGACCTTAAACATTAAACATTGAACCTACTTTCCTTCTCCATGCCCCAACACACCCGCGAATCCATTCAGGCATTACTCGAAAATCAGGGCTACCAGACCGACCCGCAGGTGGTAATGTCGGTATTTCTGGCCCTGCAACTCAACAAGCCGCTGCTCATTGAAGGCCCCGCCGGGGTGGGCAAAACCGAGATTGCCAAAGTGATGGCCCTTGCCCTCAATACCGACCTTATCCGGCTGCAAGGCTACGAAGGCCTCGACGCCAGCCACGCCCTTTATGAATGGAACTACCAACGGCAACTGTTGCACCTTAAGCTACTGGAAATCAACGCCCAACGTTCAGCCAACGGCGAAGCAGCGGCGGCACTGGCGGAGCAAGAGGAAACGCTTTTTTCCGACAAATTTCTGCTGAAACGACCATTGCTTCAGGCCATTACGCACCACAAAGCCCCGGTACTGCTCATCGACGAGATTGACCGCGCCGACGAAGAATTCGAGAGTTTCCTGCTCGAAGTGCTGTCCGACTGGCAAATTACGATTCCCGAAATTGGCACCATCCAGGCCACGCACATCCCGTATGTGGTGGTGACGGGCAACCGCGTCCGCGAACTCTCGGAAGCCCTGCGCCGCCGCTGTCTCTACCTCTACATCGACTACCCCGACTACGACAAAGAACTGGCCATTGTGCTGGCCAAAGTCCCCGACATCGATGCGGCGTTGGCCCGTCAGATTTGCGCGTTCATGCAGGCCCTGCGCCCGTTGCGCCTCGAAAAAACACCTGGCATCGCCGAAACCCTCGACTGGGCGATGGCCCTCGCCGCTCTCCATATCGACCACCTCGAAAAGCCCATCATCGAGCAAACCCTCGGCGTAATCCTCAAAGACTGGAAAGACGTCCGCCACGTCCAACTCTCCCTCAGCGAATTATACGAGAAGACGGGGATGGTATCAAAGTTTGATAGTTTGTGATTCAGGCATTAAAACCTAAAAACCGTCATCGTATTAAACGAACTTAGCTAAATTCGCTTAACGCGTTGACGGTTATCAGCCAGTCGATCATAAGTTATGGAAGTCAAAGTAAACCTCCCATTTCAGGAATTGCTCATTCTTGTCAGGCAACTCAGCCCAACTGAGAAAGCTATTCTCCAACATGAACTGTCAACGGAGTCTCAGGCGAGTACTAAACCAAACAGGCTAACCAACCTCTTATTAACCGGCCCTACCCTGACCGATGAACAACTCAACACGCTGCAAGACACTAGACAATCACTCAACCAATGGCAGACAAAACCCTTATGATTGATACCGGCCTGCTGATTGACCATTTTCGAAAAACGAACAAGGTCAATTCAAGATTAGTCAGGCTGGCAGCCCAATACGATAGGTTGGCGATTTCAACAGTAACCGAATTTGAGATTTTCAGCGGAGCAACACCAGATCAACAATTGTATTGGACAGATTTGTTTTCCGAATTCGATATTCTACCCTTTGATAGCAAAGCCGCTCATGTGGCTGTACAAATCCGGAATGATCTAAAGAAAATCCGCAAATCGATAGATACTGCCGATCTGTTCATTGCAGCAATAGCCTAGCTAATCAGTTGACGTTAGACACGTTAAATAGCAAGCATTTTGAACATATCTAATCACTAACTCTTCTTTAAAAAGCATTGCTACCAGTAAAAGCGTATGAAAGATTTTTATTATATTCTGGGGGTACATCCAGAATCTTCTATTGACGAAATTAAAAAAGCCCATAAAAAATTATCAATGAAATTTCATCCCGATAAGAACGAGGGCGATGAATTTTTCAGTGAACGATTCAAGGAAATACAGTCGGCTTATGAAATCCTGAGCGATCCATCGAAACGGACTAAATACGATGCGGAACGAAGCACATACACAAACCCAAAACAGGGGCCCACCAGCCAAGGGAGCAATTTTGTGCCAGAAATAGAGTTTTTCAGAGCCAACAAAGCTTCGTTTGACTATAGCAATTCCCACTATGGCGTAACATGTTGATTGTGAGAGTTCTACATAAAAGTTATTCATAAACTATGAGCTTACAATTGTGCGAAATCACACTATTGATGTGCGTTTTTATACCCGATCAAAGTGATATCAAGCCTTACCGGCTCTAA
>JBBRMP010000058.1:0-25900 GCA_038230755.1 Cytophagales bacterium
AAGTTACTAATTTTTCTAATTTATGAGTTAAACTAAGCAAAAATCTTAATGTGCTGATAATCAACTACTTGACTTTTGGACATTAAATACTTTTGCGATTTTTAACTTTGCAAGTGCTTGATTATCAGTTCAGTGGACTACCTAAACAGTTACAACAAATCAAACGACTTCGCCTGAAGAGCATAGTCTAAAAGACTTAACTTTTCGTTCTGCTGACTAGGCAGAAATCGCCAGAGATAGGGCTGAAATTCAAACCATGTTTTACCTAAATCAGTCACTCCAGTATTGGTAGGATTCCAGGTTATTGTAAAACGACCGCCATGCATACCGGGTAGTGCATAATTACTAACTCCACCGCTGTAAGCACTTAGTGTCGGTGGATCGCCAGCCTGCACGGGGGCCAGTTGGTTACTCACCTGTTGCCAGCGTGGGTAGGGGGCCGTGGGGTCGCTGTAGGTTAGAAAACCCGTGCCGTTAGCTTCGGTTAGGCCAAAGGTGGGCGACTGGAAATCGGCCAGACCCATTTGCCGAGCCACCAGATTGGGGTAGGCCGTCAGTTGCCCCTCGCGGTAGAGGCCCCCGTTGCGCACCCCCGCCGTCAGACTCCCCCCCAGCGCAATCATCCGCAGGGGTTGTCCTACTTTCACCAGTGACCCCAAATCGACATTGACGGGCAGGTTAGCCAGCAGGGCTTCGGGCCGGAAAGCCGAAACGTAGGCCGTTTTGCCATCGATGAGTGAGGCGTAAGCCATTGGATGCAACCAACCTTCCAGCCGCTTTTCAAGCGCGTCGGCCACGGGCAAGGGGGCTGGGTTGATAATCGTTTGTGACACCGGTGTGGTTGCCACGGGTGTGGTTGGCATCAGCACCGATTTGTCGGTGCAGTTGGTGAGCAAGCCCATCAGGGCCGCTGCGGAAGTGAGAAAGGAAAGCATACGCATACGTTGTTGAGTTTTGTGTTCGTATTCAGTAACAAAAGTAGCACTACGAAAAATAACCACTTCGGCCCGGCTGCTTACTGATGTCCATTGGTCTGCCATCAGCACCAGGCAGGAGCAAACTTATTAGTTTAACTGATAGAGTATGCTTGACAATTGTCAAGAAATTGCCTTGACAATTATCAATATTTTCAGGGATTAGTACCTTTTTTGAAATTGCCCCGCAGGCGGCTCAGCGTCGAGGGGTCGATACCCAGAAACGAGGCGATGTAGCGCATAGGCACCCGTTGGGCCAAAGGCGGTCATCCGATCTTCGGCTTTGGGAATTAACAACAACTGCACCCGCAGGTCATACATAATAATGTACCGCTCCATAAGCCGGTATTGTAAGTCCACAAAGACGCTGTGCTGCTGCTGTAGTGCGGCCATATCCCGGCGCGAGACAGCCACAATGACCGATGGCTCCAGGAGTTGTATGGTTTCCTGCGATGGGCGGTGCAGCAAGTAGCTGGGTAGGGGCCAAATAAACCGGCCTTCTGCCGCCATCCAGGCCGTTATTTCGTGGTCATTATTGAAATAAAACGCCCGCACCAGGCCCGATTCGATAAAGTAGACCTCCTCGTTGAGCTGTCCTTCGCTGGTGAGGACAGTCCCCCGTGGCAGGTTGCGGCGACATTGTACCTGTTGCAGGGCTAACCAGGCCGGTTGGTCCAGCGGGGCTAGTTTGGTCAAGGCAGCAAAAAAGTCCATATAGTCTATTGTAGTGGGCTAGTAATATAGTCAACTAATGAACATACGTAGCTAACTGCTCCGCTTGTGCTGCCCCCCACCCCGCTGCCTGTTGCCCACTGCTCCCCGCCCATCTGAACCAAGCCCGTCTCAAAACTGTCCTTTCAGAAAGCGCATTCGTAAACAATGACACCAATTCACGCAACCACCGTAGTGGGCATCCGCCACAACGGGCAGGTATCGCTGGGGGCCGACGGGCAGGCCACCATGGGCAACACCGTCGCCAAAAGCAACGTCAAAAAGATCCGTCGGCTGGCGGGCGGGCAGATTCTGGCGGGGTTCGCCGGGTCAACCGCCGACGCGTTTACGCTGATCGAGCGGTTTGAAGAGAAGCTGAGCAACTACAACAACAACCTGCGCCGCGCCGCCATCGAACTGGCCAAAGACTGGCGCACCGACCGCTTTCTGCGCAAGCTCGAAGCCATGATGATCGTGGCCTCGAAAGATGATTTACTGGTCATTTCGGGCACCGGCGACGTGCTGGAACCCGACATGGACGTGGCCGCTATTGGCTCTGGTGGCACCTACGCGCAGTCGGCAGCCATTGCGCTCAAGAAGCACGCCCCGCAGCTAACAGCGCAGGAAATGGTGAGCGAAAGCCTGCACATTGCCGCCGACATTTGCATTTATACCAACCATAACCTGGTGATCGAAACGGTGGGGTGACTCAACCATGCAGGCCATTGCCTATCAGGTCAGCGCGGGCTGGTGCCGGGCAGTGGCCTTCGCGTTTAGGCTACAGCGCCACCAACAACACAAACAACCGCTCAATCTGCGGGGTCAGCGCGGCGTACTTGCCCTCGGCGTATTTATTGACCATAAATGAAAAGCACATCAGACTCCCGTCAGTGGCGGTGAAATAGCCCGCATAGGCTCGTACGCCCTCAATGGTGCCGCTTTTGGCTCGGATGTTGCCCGCCGCTTTGGTGTTTTTGGCCAGATTTTTCACCGTCCCCGTGCGCCCCACCACCGGAATACTGGCGCAGAACGCCGGGTAGGCCGCCTCGTGGGTCATCGCCGCCAGAATACCCGTCAGGTTGTCGGTCGTCATGGCCCCCACCGTCGAGAGGCCGCTGCCATCACGCGGGCGAAACCCGGATAAATCGACGCCTTTGCTTTGCCAAAAACCCGTGATGGCCGACACCGAAGCGGGCCAGCTCCGGGCGGGCATGGCGGGGGGTGATTGGGTCAGTTTTTGCGCCGCCGACCGCATCAGGGCTTCGGCGTAGAGGTTGATACTCTGAAAATTCGTCTCGCGGGCCAGGTCGCTCAGCGGCGGCGAGAGGTAGCGCGTCAGTTCGGTCCGGCGCAGGGGTTTCCCCACCAGTGCGGCCCCACCCCCGCCAATGCTACCCGGCACGTCGTTGCCCACACCCGCCACCACCACGCCCGTGGGGCTGGTGCCGATGCGGTACGACATTGGCGTTCCCGTCACGCGGATGCTATCGCGCCGGAACTGCTCGGTGAGGGCATAGGCCACGAAATAGGCCGGGTCAGGCATGGACCCTTTCACAATAAACTCGGGGTTGTTACCCGAATCGGTGGCGGGCACGGTGCCTTCCAGCGTCACGGTGTTCTGGAAGGGTGCGCCGTAAATCATCACTTCGTCGCCGGTGGTGGGCTGGTCGGTGGTGACGTGGTTGGTGAGCGCGAGGTAGGGCATGGCCGGGTCGATCCGGGCAACGGGGGCCGGGGCACCCACCGTCGGGCCGGTTTTGAACGCCACCCGGTACAGGTTTTCGTTGAAATTAAGCCCGAAAAGACCGGCGCCGTAGTAGTTGCCCAGGTCACCGTAGGGCCAGGTGTCGGGCGTGGGCATGTCGTCGTAGAAACTCGCATCGCCAATGACCGACCCGCTGATGCGCCGGATGCCCGCCTGCCGCACGGTATTGCTCACCGATTTCAGAAACGTGACCCAGGCCGGATAACCCGCAAACCGCCCGCTGGCCAGAGAGGGGTCGCCGGTACCGCGCAGGTACAGGTTGCCTTCTAACGTGCTGTCGCGGATGGTGCCGTCGTATTCTAGCGTAGTGGTGTAGGAATAGGTGCTGCCCAGCGTGGCCAGGGCCGTGGCGGTAGTGACCAGTTTCAGCGTTGAGGCGGTGGCCAGGCTGGTATGGTCGTTTTGCCCAAACAACGATTTCCCGTCGCTCACCCGCCGTACCGACAGGGCCACGATGCCGTTTTGGGCCAGGGGGCTACCCTGCAACGCCTCGGCCCACGCCCGCAGCCGTTGCAGGGCCATAGAATCCACTATAGTTACTCTGTTGCTTGAGTCGGCTGTCTGGTCAGAAGTACGGACAGGTCCGCCACAACATACTGACAAACAACTAATTATGCCAATGGCTATGACGATAAATACCCGGCAAAAGCGAAGCGAAGATGGAGTGGCAGACACGGTATGGGGGTTAGGCGTTATGGGCCTTTTTCGTAGCTTTGCAAAGCTAAGGGAATTTTGGCATACCGTATCTGCGTTACACAATAGCCCTTTTTGCCCAAAAAAACGAATAAATACGCCGATCTGGCACGCCGCCCCGCTGGGGTTTTGGGGTGCCCCACGAGTGTCGGCGATGACCATATAAGAGGTATAATCACGCATGAAATTAACGTTTTGGGGAGCCGCCCAGCAGGTTACGGGCAGTATGTATCTGCTGGAATTAGATGACGATTACCGCATCCTTATCGATTGTGGTTCCGATTTGGAGCGAACACACGGCAATCCCCCCCCTGTTGAACAACCCACGGCCGCTTTCTTCCCCTTCGAAGCATCCAGCCTGAACGTGGTCTTGCTCACCCACGCCCACATCGACCATTCGGGCAACCTGCCCAACCTCTACCGCGAAGGCTACGAAGGCCAGATTCTGTGTACCGAACCCACCTTCGCCCTCACCGATATTTTGCTGAAAGATGCCGCTTCGCTCAACCAGCGAAAGATCAACGACCTCAACAGCAGCAAGAAAAAGAAGGTCCGCGACAAGCAGGTGCAATTGCAAAAAGACCTGTTTCTCGACAGACAAGTCCGCGAGAGTATGGAGAGCGTAGTGGCCATTCAGTTTGGCCGCAAATTTCGCCTCACCGATACTTGTAACGTCACGTTCTTGCCCGCCGGTCACCTGCTGGGTGCTGCCCACATTGTGGTCGACGTGTATGAAAACGGTCAGAAAAAGAGCATCTGTTTCTCTGGCGACATTGGCCGCAAGAACTACCCGCTCCTGGTTGACCCCGCCACCGTGCCCCATGTCGATTACCTGGTTTGCGAATCGACCTACGGCAACCGGATGCACAACGACGACGTGAGTCCCGAAGATGCGCTGGCCGACGTGATCAAGCGTACCTGCGTCGATATTCCGGGGCGGCTCATTATCCCGTCGTTTTCGGTGGGGCGCACCCAATCGCTGCTCTACACGCTGAACCGGCTGTATTCGGAACGCGGTTTTCCGCCCATAAAAGTGTTCTCAGACAGCCCAATGGCCTTTGAAAGCACCAAAGTGTACCTCAAAAACGTGCGCCAGCTCAGCCAGGAAGCCCGCGATTTCTTCGACGCCAACGAGACGCTGTTCGACTTCGAGAACTTCGAGTTTCTGGAGAGCAGCAAGGCCAGCAAAGCCGTATCAGATTACAACGAGCCGTGCATCATCATCTCCTCGTCGGGCATGGTGCAGGGCGGGCGGGTCGAGTATCACGTGGCACAGAACATTGGCAATCCGTACTGCACCATCCTGCTCATTGGCTACTGCGCCGAGGGCACACTGGGCTGGCGGTTGCTGAATGGCCAACCCACGCTGACCATCAAAGGCGAAGAGAAACAGGTGCTGGCCAATATCGAAAAAATAGACGTATTCAGCGGCCACGGCGACCGCGCCGACCTGCTGGGTTTCGTGCAGATGCAGTCGCCCGAAACGCTGAAGCGCGTCTTCCTCGTCCACGGCGAAACCAGTAGTATGGAAGCCTTCAAAGGCACCCTCGCCGAAGCCGGTTACCCCAACGTAGAGATCCCCGCCAAAGGACAGTCGTATGAATTGTAACGAATGAGAACCTACCTCGACTTTGAGAAACCGATTGCCGATTTGGAAGGGCGGTTGGATGAGATGAAACGGCTGGCCGAGACCAACAAAGTCGACGTGTCGGAGGCTGTTGAGACGTTAGAGAAAAGCATCACGCGCCTGCGGCACGAGTTGTTTCGCAACCTCACGCGCTGGCAGCGCGTGCAACTCTCGCGCCACCCCGACCGGCCCTATACGCTGGACTACATCGAGCGGATGTGCGACCAGTTTATTGAACTCCACGGCGACCGTACCGTGCGCGATGACCCCGCCATGGTGGGTGGTTTTGCCGAAATAGACGGGCAATCGATGCTCATAATCGGGCAGCAAAAAGGCCGGAATACCAAGCAACGGCAGCAGCGCAACTTCGGCATGGCCAACCCCGAAGGCTACCGTAAAGCGCTGAGGCTAATGAAGTTAGCCGAAAAATTCAACAAGCCAATTATCGCGCTGATCGACACGCCGGGGGCGTTTCCGGGTCTCGAAGCCGAGGAGCGCGGACAGGGCGAGGCCATTGCCCGCAACCTGAAAGAAATGTTTCTGCTGAAGGTGCCGGTTATCTGCATCATTATCGGCGAAGGGGCATCGGGTGGAGCGCTCGGCATTGCCATCGGCGACCGCGTACTGATGCTCGAAAACACCTGGTATTCCGTAATTTCGCCCGAATCATGCTCGTCAATTTTGTGGCGTAGCTGGAATTACAAAGAGCAGGCCGCCGAAGCCCTCAAGCTCACCGCCGCCGACATGGAGTCGTTCAAACTCGTCGACGGCATCATCGACGAACCCGTTGGCGGTGCCCACTACGACCACGCCGAGATGGCCAATATCCTGAAAAAGACCATCCTCGACACCCTCGCCGAACTCAATGCCCTCACCCCCGAAGAACGCATCGACCAACGCATCGACAAGTTCTGCGCGATGGGTGTGGTGGTGGAATAGAGGAGAAAGGCCATTCGGAAACAGGCCCAGATTTTCCTGAGCGAAATAGGCCAGCACCTGTACATCGACCTCTTGATGTACCTGCCAAAGACCGACCGGTCCGTTCCGGTTTTCGTGGGCTATAATTTCAGCGGCAACTACACTACCACCACCGATCCCGCCGTTGCACCGGCGTTCACAATATCACGCTCTACGACTGGACGCAGTACATGAATTTCGCGGATAAACTGCTGACAGGGCATTAGGGATGTGGTCCATTTTGGGAGCCTAAAAATCGGCGCGTTTTAATCCTGCCCGATTCGTAACCCACCCCTAAACTGATTGCCGACAGTGAATAGGAGAAACTTTGTAATGACTGGCGCTACCGCTGTTGGCCTGATTCCGTTACTGGGATTGACCACGTTTGGCAAACCGACAGCCACGAAACCAGCCTGGCTGCTCGAATGGATCGCGATCTACGATCCGCTGTTGGCAAATTACGCGCCCTTGAGGATCACGGACGTGGCCAGCCGCTTTGTGGGCGGCTACATGAATGAGGCTGAGATCCCGAATCCGCACGTCACCGCCGGTTTTCTAATGACGGCCAGCATGCTCTTTGCGTGCCCCGAATCGGCTCATTATCAGCAGCAAGGCCTGCTCGCTGAGATTGACGCCGCAGCCCGCGCCTTGCTCAGGTTCCAGCACACCGATGGCACCATCGATTTGCTGGAGACCAATTTCCACTCAACACCCGATACCGCCTTTGTGCTCGAAAATGTTGTACCAGCCTATAAATTCCTGGTGCAGTCGACAGTAGCGGGCACAGACACTGCGCTCAGGCTGGTAAAAACGTTTTTGATCAATGCTGGTGAAGCGCTAGTTGTGGGGGGAATTCATACCCCAAACCACCGCTGGGTTGTCTCAGCCGCGCTGACCAGATTGAACGAGCTATTCCCGGATAAGCGATACACGAACCGCATTGACCAGTGGCTGGCCGAACACATCGACATTGACCCCGACGGGCAATTCAATGAAAAAAGCACCAATGGGTATTCGCCCGTCGTAGACCGGTCGCTGATTATCATGGCGAAAGGGCTGAACAGGCCTGAACTCCTGGAGCCTGTTCGCCGGAATCTGCTGATGACACTCTACTACATACACCCCAACGGCGAAGTGGTGACCGAGGCGTCGAACCGGCAGGACAAAGGCACCATTGGCAACATGGCCAGCTACTATTACTGCTATCGGTACATGGCCTTGCGGGATAAAAACGGCGAAATGGTCGCGCTGTGCCGGTTGGTTGAAAAAACCTGCCCGAAAAATCAGTTGGCAGGTTACCTCGATTATTTCCTGGAAGATCCTACGCTTTGGAACGAGCTACCCGCCAGCAACCCCTTACCCACCAGCTATGCCAAAGCGTTTCCGTATTCGGGTTTGGCGCGTATCCGGCGCGGTGTTTGGGACGCAACGATTCTGTTGAACAACGCCAGTTGGCTCACTTTTCATAAGGGCAACGCCATTCTTCAAGGTATGCGGGTGGCGGCGTCATTCTTTGGAAAAGGGCAGTTTCAGTCCGAAAAGCTGGAGCAGGAAGGCAACACATGGGTGCTGTCACAATCGCTGGAAGGGCCTTATTATCAGCCGATTGCCATAGATAAAATAGACGCTAATGGCGATTGGGACAAAATGCCCCGCAGTACCCGCCCACAGAGTGAAGTGCAACGGCTGACAACGACCGTAAAAATCACCGAAACGGCAAACGGTCTGCAAATCGCCATCAATATGACGGGTACAGAAGGGGTTCCGGTGGCGTTAGAGCTCATCTTTCGAGCGGGCGGTGCCTTGGCGGGCGTTGTCAAACACCCAAAAAAGGGCAATGCTTACCTGTTGGCGGGCGAATCGGGATCATACACGGTTGGTTCAGACACGATCCGGTTCGGTCCGGGACGTGCCGAACACAAAGGCGTGCAGTTGCGGGGAGCCTTGCCGGCAATGGATACGCCAACGGTTTACCTGACCGGATTCACGCCATTCACGCATACACTTTCGATAGGTTAACAATGAGTACCCTACGTAACGGCTAAAGACCCATTGCCAACCGGATGTGTGCCAGGTGGTGCTGCCCGTGCCAGACAACCATGTCAATAGCCTGTGGCAAGGTCACCGTCAGTTGCCGACCCTGATGGAAATATGCTTTCTGTAAATCGGCTTCGGTAAGGTGGTCGAACAGGTAAGCCAGTCGGTCATGTACGCCTTCCAAAATGGCCATTGAAGGGCCTACAGGGCTATTTTGACCGTCGGGCAGCACGGCCCAATCGTTCATGGAGCTGGCAATGCCGGTCACGGTTTCAGGAATCGTCAGGGCATGTTTAATACGAAAATAGTGCCACTGATGGGTATCGGCCACATGGTTCACCAGTTGCCGAATGGTCCAGCTACCGGGGCGGTACAGGCGGGCCAACGCATCGTCATCGAGGGATTCAGTAAGCGCCCGGTATTGCCGGGGCAGCTCGCGGAGTTGCGTGATTCGGTCCGCCAATTCAGCGGCGGTCAGGTGGTCGGGGCATTGCCAGCGGCCAATGGGAAACTGGCGGGATTCATCAGGTTGCATTGGGTAGGTTTGTTTATTTGGGAGCCACTAATCTAAGCCCAACCACGCCCACCGCCAAGAGTCCCATAAAGAACACTTCGGCAAACGACCACGCAGCTTTCAGAAAAATCACGTCGGCCAGTTTCACCATAATCAGCGTACCCGCCGTCCAGGCACCAAAAGCCGTGGTGAGGGGGATTTGCTTGAACGCCAGATTCAGGAAATACACGTTCGCCAGCCCCGATACAATATTGATAATAATGGGCAACAACACCGCCCATGTGAAGCGAAAGTGCACCAGTGCCCCAAAATCGGCCTGTTTCAGCGAATACGTCCAGCCGGTTTGGCAGGCAGAGGCAAGCAACAAATAGATCCAGGCCATAACAGAATGAGTGGTTCGTAAGCGCCAGCAAGTTACACGTGCTTCAATCGCTGCCTGTTAAGCAACTGTTACCAGCCCGCCAAACCCGCTTCGGCCACTTCCAGCACCACGCTTGTGCGTTGACCACTGACCGCAGGATCGAGGCCCACCGTCATCAGAAAATCGCCCGAATAGGTCAACCCCAAATTGATCGGCGACTTTTGCCCGGCGGCCAGATTGATTTCGCGGATTTTGTATTGTCGGTCGGGCACCAGGCCCTTCAAACGGATAGGCGGCTGGTCGGTCCCGGCTTTGTAGCGGGTACTGACGAGGTACGAAAACCACACCGCCCGGTCCCCTTTTTCGCTCACAAACAGCATGGCTGATACGTCATTGCTCTGCGGCGATTGCAGTCGGTATTGATCACCTTGCCAGATCACGGGTTTCAGGCGGTCGTAGGTTTTCAGGGCCTGCTGACTGAAGGCCAGATCGGCGGGCGAGAGCTTGCTGACCACAATATCGTAGCCCATTTTGCCCGCCATGGCCACGTCGGTACGGAACTTCATCGGAAAATCGCCCCAGGCCGTGATGTGGTTGCAGGTGGCAATGGCGGGGAAGAAGTAGGAGTAATTGTGCTGAATAAAAATGCGCTCGGTGGGGCTGGTATTGTCGCTAGGCCAGAACTCGGTGAAGTACTTTAACGCCCCATAATCGACCCGCGCCCCGCCGCCCGAACATAGCATCATGGGCACGGTGGGGTGCTTGGCCCGCAACTTTTCCAGCACGCCATACAGCCCCCGCACGTAATCGACGTAGACATGGTCGGCGGGATTTACGGACGAATAAGCGTTGTAAATCACCGCGTTACAGTCCCATTTAATATAACCTAACGTCGGATTTTCGGTCAGCAGCCCGTCTACCACACCATAGACAAATGCCTGCACGGCGGGGTTCGAGAGATCCAGAACCTGTTGATGGCGGAAGACGGCATCGGGGCGGTTGGGGAGTTTGATGACCCAGTCGGGGTGCTTGAGGTAGAGGTCACTCTTGGGGTTCACCATCTCCGGCTCTACCCAGATGCCGAACTTGACTCCGGCGGCTTCCGCCTCTTTTACGAGGTAGCCAATGCCGTGGGGCAGCTTCTTTTTATTGGCCTGCCAGTCGCCCAGCCCGGCGCGGTCGTTGTTGCGGGGGTAATTGTTGCCGAACCAGCCATCGTCGAGTAGAAACAGGTCGACGCCCAGCGTTTTGGCTTCCTTGAAAAGCCCGACGAGTTTGGGTTCGTCAAAGTCGAAATAGGTGGCCTCCCAGTTGTTGAGCAGGGTAAGCCGGTTGCCTTCGCCCTGCGGAATGCGGTGTTTTCTAGCCCAGCGTTGCAGGTTCCGACTGGCTAATCCCGTGCCCTGATTCGAGAATGTATACACCAGCGCGGGGGTGTCGAACGCCTTCCCTGGTTCTAGCGAATAAGTCGATGCAAACGGGTTCATGCCCGCCAGCACCCGCAGATTATGCTGCGGGTCAAGCTCAAACGCAAACTGGAAATTGCCCGACCACGCCAGCGTCCCGGCCAGCACGTCGCCGGTTTCTTCCTGCACGGGTTGGTTCAACGCCAGCATGAACATGGGCGCCTGAAACAGTTGGGCGCGGGTGCCGAGCTTGCTGTCGAGCACCTTCATCCCCGCCGTGAGTTTGGTTTCTTCGGGCCGAACTTCCGAGGCGTGGGTGCCGTGGAAATGGGTCAGGTAATAGTCTTTAGCCGTCAGATGCAGATTCGCCGATGCAAAATGCGCCAGCGGAAGGGCCGTTTTCTCGGTATGCCGAATCGTGGACCATTGCTCAATCACGTCTTCGTTGCGGTAGGCCTGATAGTGCAGCGTCACCTCGAACGGGTACTGCGGGTCTTTCAAATAGACGTCCGTCAGCGTCACCCCCTCGCGGACGGGTTTGGTCTCATGGCGCACATACACCAGGTCGAGCGAGGGGTTGCCGTCGGCGTGGGTGGTCTGGATGGCGGGTTCCAGCAAATTCCGCGACCCGGCGGGCGTGTAGGCCGAACTATACAGGTCGGAATAGCCTTCGTACAACCGCGCATTCCCCGAAAGCAGCTTATAATCAGCCGATTGAGTCAGTCGTTTCCCCAGATGTACCACCGTCGGGTGCTTGTCGGCATCCACCCGAATCACGAGCGCGGTATGGGCCGTTTCAATCGCAATCTCGGATTGGATTTGCGCAAAAACGGGTGCGGGTAGCGTTAGCAGGGCACAGATACAGGCGCAGGTGGTTCGGGTTAGGGGCATAGGTTGGGGCGGTTGGCAGATTTTGTAGACAAGTAGCCATGTAGCCCAAACCTACCCAAAACTGGCTCTGACGTTGGCCATTTTTCCCACAAACCAGCCCCCACGATTCCGCAGGGGCTGGTTTTATCTCTATTTAAACTGCTCTACTAAGCGGTCAGGGTTTTGTCTTGCATCAAACACTGCCAGTATGAGTACATGCTGTATAGTCACAATCCGATAAATGATTTTGTAATGTCCTTCCAGCAGATAGCGTGGTTTACCCGGATGATCAGACAGTAGCGGTTCTAGTTGACCAATCTCCAAATGACCTTTCTTCAACAGATCTACCCGGTCCACAATACGACTGACAATACGGTCGGCCAATTCTGGAGAATGTCCCTCGTAGAAAGCGTAAATAGCTTGCAAATCATCAACAGACGGGTTGGTCCAAGTAATGCTTATTTGCGACGCCATGAAGCTATTATCTGCTTAACGTCTTCATGGCCAGTGGTTTCACCTGCTTCAAAAGCAGCTTCTGCCCGATCTATTTTAGCCTGGAATGCATCCATACTCATCGGCGATTCGGTGTAGTCGGTTAACGCAGGAATGCTCAGCAGGCTTGAAATTTCCCGCAATAAAAAAGCGTCGTCCATTGCGAGCACTTGTTCAATTACCCTGATTTTATCTTCTGCAACTGTCATATACCGTTCTATTTTAGCCTCGTCAAGGTATCAATTCTCTCACAAAAAAGCCCCTACTTTTTCGCAGGGGCTGTACATTTTGGTAGTTATCTAACACCGGAGTACCACTCCGCCAAACAGCATTTACCCAACTGACCCTTCCAGGCTGATTTCGAGGAGTTTCTGGGCTTCGATGGCGAACTCCATCGGGAGTTGGTTCAGCACTTCTTTGGCGTAACCGTTGATGATTAATGCCACAGCCTGCTCGGTCGGGATGCCGCGCTGATTGCAGTAGAACAACTGATCTTCGCCAATCTTCGACGTGGTGGCTTCATGCTCAACGGTGGCCGACTGGTTTTTTACTTCGATGTAGGGGAACGTGTGCGCACCGCACTTATCGCCCAACAGCAGTGAGTCGCACTGCGAGAAATTGCGGGCGTTGTCGGCGCGTTTCATTACCTCTACCAAACCCCGGTACGAGTTTTGGCTCCGGCCCGCCGAGATACCTTTCGACACGATCCGGCTCTTCGTATTCTTGCCGATGTGGGTCATTTTGGTACCCGTATCCGCCTGCTGCATGTTGTTGGTCACAGCCACCGAATAAAACTCGCCGATGGAATTATCGCCTTTCAGAATCACCGAGGGATATTTCCAGGTGATCGACGAACCGGTTTCGACCTGCGTCCACGATATTTTGGCACTCGTGTGGCAGATGCCCCGCTTGGTTACGAAGTTGTAAATACCACCACGACCCTCTTTATCGCCGGGATACCAGTTCTGCACCGTCGAATACTTGATTTCGGCTCTGTCGTGGGCAATGAGTTCCACGCAGGCGGCGTGGAGCTGATTTTCGTCGCGCATGGGAGCGGTGCAGCCTTCCAGATAGCTCACGTAAGAGCCTTCATCAGCCACAATCAGCGTCCGCTCGAATTGGCCGGTGTTAGCGGCGTTGATGCGGAAGTAGGTCGATAACTCCATGGGGCAACGGATGCCTTTAGGAATGTAGCAAAACGACCCATCGGAGAAGACAGCGGCGTTGAGGGCGGCGAAGTAGTTGTCTTTGGCCGGAATCACTGAGCCGAGGTATTTTTTAATCAGGTCGGGGTGTTCCTGAACGGCCTCCGAGATCGAACAGAAAATGATGCCTTTTTCGGCCAGCTCTTTCTTGAACGTCGTGGCTACCGAAATCGAGTCCATCACCGCATCCACGGCTACGCGGGGCCGCACAATGGGGTTTCCATCGGCGTCGACGGGTTCGTCCACCACGCCCGATAACCGTTTCTGTTCCGACAACGAGATACCCAGCCGCTCGAAGGTGCGGCGCAGTTCGGGGTCTATTTCATCGAGCGAACCAACCGTTTTTTGCTGCTTGGGGGCCGAATAATAGATAATGCCCTGGTAGTCAATCTTGGGGTACTTCACATTCGGCCAATGAGGTTCCTCCATTTTCTGCCAAATGCGGAAGGCTTCCATCCGCCAGTCAAGTAACCACTGGGGTTCGTTTTTCCTGGCCGAGATAAAGCGTATTGTGTCGTCGTTCAGCCCTTTAGGAGCTTCGTCGGCTTCAATCAGGGTCTCAAACCCGTACTTGTATTCGGCGTTGGTGATGCTCTCTAAGAGTTCAACTTCTTTGCTCATGGTTGTTGGCAACTGCCCTTGTAAAGCGGACGTAGACGCAAAAATAGCCCGTATGTGTGTAAAGAACGTATTGTATAGTTTTAACAAAGACAATACCAGGTCTGTTCCGGGGGGTGGAAAAGTATTACGTACGATACACCCGGCACCCACTTTCCTCGAATACCAGCATTCCCGGTACGTCGATCACCGGCCCCTCCCCCACCGATGCCGTAAATACGTACTGATCAGCTACTTGCCAGGCTAGCGCGGTGCCGTCTACGGCGGTTGGGTCAGGTTTTCGGAGCCAGTGCAGGGGTTGGGCGGTAAGGTCGGGCCAGGCGGTTTCGGCGAAGGCACGGATGCGGGAAATGGCCGTGAACTGGGCAGCGTTTTGGCCCCAGGCAAACGGGCCGTGGGTCACTTTGTCGAGCTGCGTTTCGTCGCTGATGCGGAAGACGTAGAGCTTGGTATATTCTTCGTTGGCCCCCCGCCCTTCATGTAAATTACGGGTTTCAAAACCGAGACCTACGTAGCTGGGTAGTTCGGGTAAAAACAGGCCCACGAAATAGCGGAATATGTTGCCCGTGCGGTAAAATTCATCGAAGCGCGGGTCGTCCTTATCGGCAGTCATGACCGTGAAATTGGGGGCAAACGTCCGCGCTTCGGCAAAGGCTAAGTAGTTGGTAAACTGCTCGTTAAACGTAGTTGTACCCACCGCCATCGACTGCAAATCGCCCAGTGTACTATCAGCGTCGATGGCTTCCAGATGGTCAGCTTCGTTGCCGTAGGCCATCGTATCGTCGGGGGCCAGAAAGGTTTCGGCAAAGAAGGCAAAGTGGGGCGTTCCGAGGTTTTGGACGTAGTGTTTAATGGTCCGCAGCGGGTCGTAGTGGGCATCTGGGTGGGCCGGAATACCGTTGGGGCGAAGCTGCACGTGGGCCATATCGCCGCGCATGAAATCGAAGCCAAACCGCTGCTGACAGGCCCGTACTTTCTGGCATATATAGTCCCAGGCGGGCTGATTTGGGCGGTCAAAGTCCAGTTGCCAGTCGCGGTTATCGTCCAGGCTATGGTAGAATTTATACCGCGCCAACGGCCCGAACACCCGCGAGAATGGTTGGGGCTGGTTGAAACTGTACTGATACCAGATCTGGCCGAATTCGTCCGTCACAAAATCGTCGGGTACGATGTGCAACCCTCGATACGGCGGGGCCATGGTCATGGGCAGCGTCTCGAACCCCTGCACCGTCAGGTGCCGGATCAGGGCCAGCCGCCGGGTAAGCCGCCCGCCATAGTCGCCGGGGAGGCCGAAGAGCATCAGGTGCCGTTGCTCGTCGGTGAGGAGCGGAATTTGGGTGGAAAAGAACACGCTTTTTGAATAAGTAATCGGGCTGTTATCAGCCGTACCGTGCTGATTGAGGTACTGCCAGATCACCTCTTCCACGTGGCTGAACACGTTTTCGGAATGGTCTACGAGCCGGTGCCCGTCGCGGTGAACCCACTCGAAGAGGGCGGGGTGGACCAGCGCCATTTCCGAAAACCGGTCCGTGTGCGGAATCACGTCCATGCCCACCGTGCGGCCCATGGCATGGAGCAGGTTGACCACCACCCTCAACTGTTTGTCGACGGTGTCGAGCGTGGGGATAAACCGGGCCAGTTCCACGCTGTAAAATTCGGGGTTTATCTGCCAGCTCACCATGCCGTAGAGACTGCCCACCACGCCCGGCTCCCAGATGGGCAGCAGGTGGATGCTGTCGTGGCAGGCGGGCAGCGTGAGCACGTAGTTGATCACGTTCCAAAATGAGCCGATGGTCCGCACATTGATACCCACCATCTTGCTCTGCCGCAGCCATTGGCCGTTTTTATGCCCCAACATTGGTGATACTACGCTCTGTTGGGGGTCGAGTGCCTGCCGCATTCGGTCGGTACCGAGCCGCTTTTGCAGTATATCCAGCGTCTGATACACCGAAAACTGTACCGCAGTCTGCGGCAGCAGGTTGGGCACGTACGATTTTTTCCCGGACTGGTATTGAGCCAGATACGTCGGGTAATTGCGTTGCCAGTCGGCGTTAAAATCGGCTACAGAGGTTGGCATAAGGCAAAAATAGTCATTGGTGATTGGGGATTGGTAGCTGACGCCGGTGTCACCCTGAGCGCAGTCGAAGGGCAGAGAGCGCGAAGCTACTCCGGCGTCAACTACCAAACCCCAACCAAACTCCCCCCTAATCTGTTACCCTCCCATGCAGGACGTAATCATTATTGGCGGGGGATTGGCGGGGCTTGTGAGTGCGCTGGAATTGGCGCGGGCGGGCTTCGGCGTGACCCTTGTGGAGCGCAAAACGTACCCGTTTCATAAGGTCTGCGGCGAGTACGTATCCAACGAAGTGCGGCCCTATATCGAGTCACTTGGGGTGGACCTGGATGCGCTCGATGCCGCCCGGATCACTGAATTCTGGCTCTCGGCCCCGTCGGGCAAGCTGCTCAAATCACCCCTCGATCTGGGCGGATTCGGCATTTCGCGGTATGTGTTGGACAATGAACTGTATCACCTTGGAATCGCCGCCGGGGTTGATTTCCGGCTGGGGCAGAGCGTGGAAAATGTCACATTTGACGACGACCAATTTGCCGTTTCGCTCACCAACGGCGTGGTACTGTCGGCGAGGCTGGTGCTGGGTACATTTGGTAAACGATCAACGCTGGATAAGGCATTGGATCGGGCCTTTATGCATGAGCGGGCACCCTACGTAGGTGTGAAATACCATATCCGCGACGTCGATTTCCCGACCGACGTCATTGCCCTGCACAATTTTCCGGATGGGTACTGCGGCATGTCGGCCATTGAAAACGACGCGTATTGCCTGTGTTACCTCACTACCCGCGCCAACGTCCGGCAGTATGGCAACATCGCGGCGATGGAAAAGGCCATTTTGTACCAAAATCCCCTTCTTCGGGCTGTTTTCGAGCAAAGTACCTTTCTCTACGACCGTCCCGAAGTGATCAACGAAGTGTCTTTTGCGTCAAAGAAAGCCGTGGAAGATCACCTGCTCATGGCGGGCGACGCGGCGGGACTGATTACCCCGCTCTGCGGCAACGGCATGGCGATGGCCATTCACGGGGCCAAACTCGCCAGCGGATTAGCCGTCCGTTTTCTGCACCACGACATAGACCGTGCCACGCTGGAACGGGCGTATCAGGCGGGCTGGTCGCGGCTGTTTGGCAGGCGGTTATGGGTGGGGCGCACGGTGCAAAAACTCTTTGGCCAGTCGTGGCTGAGCGAAGCCGCCATCGCCGCGTTCGGAGCCGTCAAACCCGCCCTCCGCACGGTGATGAAACAAACGCACGGGGAAGTGATTGCGGTGACCTAAAGAGGGTATAGTATAAAAGCAAAGTGGCTACCGCATGAATAATTGTGCGGTAGCCACTTTGCTTTTATACTATACCCTCTTTAGGTCACCCTACCTATCGTAGTCGGTATTCTGGGGGTTGAAATTGGTCCATCCGGTGGTCCAGTTATCGGTGCCGAATGCGCCTCGATACGTGGTCGTGACGAAGAAACCGCCCGTCAGTTTGGTGTTTGCCACCGCCCCAGCCAGCAATGTAGAGCCGGTTTGCGGTACAAAATTTGGGGCCAACGCGTTAAAATTGGCTCCGTTCAGGGCCAGCGTACCCAGATCACCCGTACTCACAAACTGATTGGCGAAGGCAGGCGTGGCCAGGAACGTGTTGGCCGCGCCGCTCGTGATGGTGCCGCTACCCGCCGCCGACGTGAGGGTGTTAGCAAACACGTTACCGCGCAGGTCGATTGCCCCGTTGGCCAGACTAGCGGCGAGGCCTGTGGTGGTGCCTTCCAGACGCACACCTTCGGGGTAGCCGTAGATGAGCGAGTTGTACAGGCTGAAACCCGTGTTCCGGCGCAAATACACGCCCGTCTGGTAGAATCCCAGGCCAGTTGGGGTGGTCGGGATTGCCGTAGGGGCGGTGCTGAAGGCGAAATCGCTGATGTTGGCGAAGATCGGAGCCGTTTGGGGCAGACCGTTCAGCTTCGCCGGTGGTGTGCCATTGGCGTTTTCGCCCGGATCATAATTTTGCGAGTCGATACCGTTGCTGCCTGCGCCATCGGCCACGGTGGCGTCGCGGAGGGCCACGCCAAACTGCACCCGACCAATGTAGCCCCAGTTGGTAGCCCAGTTGGTGCGGGTGGTGCGGTTAGCCACCAGGTATTTGGCGTTAACGGTGCCACCATACCACGAGAACGCGTCGGCGCTGCTCTGGGTCACCTGTACGTTGCTGATCACCGTACCCGTACCCACGCCAATGAGCGTCAGGCCCGCAAGCTTACTGTCAGGCGTCAGTGGCTGCCCCGTTCCGGCATATTCAATGCGGATGTATTGTAACGACCCGCTGTTGTCTTCAGGTTCGTTATAGGTCTCGACCATATCCCGAACGCCACCGAAATATGTCGTCGTGCCGGGCTGGTTGGTGGGCGATTTCCCGATCAGCACAATGCCGCCCCAATCGCCGGGTTTACGCTGCCCGGCGGCTTTATTCGAGGTAAAGACAATCGGCAGTGTAGCCGTGCCGTTGGCGATCAGTTTACCGCGACGCTCCACGATGAGTGTACCGGCGTTCTTGCCTAGTGGGTCAAGCTCCGGCCCACCGCCTTTAATCACCGTTCCCGGCGCAATGGTCATGGTGTAATCGGTAGTCACGTAAACGTAACCCCGTAATACGTAAACCGTGTCTTTGCTCAGGGTTCTATTTTGGCGGATGTTGCCCTGCAAGCTCACAACAGGCTTTAGCGGGTTTGGGGCCACCGTAAACGTGGTTGGGCTCTGCACCGTTTGGCCAGCCGTAGTCACAGAAATAGCGCCGTTTTGCGCACCCGTTGGCACGGTCACCACCAGCCGGTTAGCCGATGCCGACACCACCGTGGCCGTGACGCCGCCAATGCTGACGGTGTTACTACCGGGCGACGTGTTGAAGTTGCTGCCGTTGATGGCGATGGTACTGCCCACCGGTGCCGTGGCCGGGTCGATGCTAACGATGGTCGGTACTACAGGCACCGGAACAGGATCGGGCGTTTTGTCTTTGCAGGCAGCAAAGGCAGTGAAAAGGGCCACAAGGAGCCACAGGCCGTGCGGCCAGCGCATTGATGTTTTCATAACGAAGTTGGTTGATACTACCCATTCAGGCGGGTCATGTCAATTAAACCTACGCAAAACACCCCGATCTAGTCTGCCTTTGGTAGGGTAATCTTATCAAACGATCCACATTCTCTATAGGGTGCAATATGACCTGTAAATCAGCCTATTTGTAGCAATCTGTATCGTACTTCTGGTACGGCTAGGAAGGAAAAGCTACCGGCACCGCCGTGGTGTTTTTCACCTCGGCCATGACGAAAAAACTGCTGATGTGGACAATGCCGGGAATGGTGGAAAAACGGTCCTGATAGAAGCGGTTATAGGCATCCATATCCGTCACGATGAGCTTCACCAAATAATCGAACGTACCCGACACGCGGCAGCAGTCGAGCACTTCGGGCAGGTCGGCGATGGCGGCGTCGAAGGTGTCGAAGCTGTCGCGGTTTTGCTTGTCGAGGGTAATCTGGCAATAGATTTGGAGGCGGTTCCCCAGCTTTTTTTTATCGACAATGGTCACGTAACGGGCAATGACACCCTCGCGCTCCATACGCTTAATGCGCTCATGCACGGGCGTTTTCGAGAGGTTAATCCGCTGCCCGATCTCCTGGATTGTGAGCCGGGCGTCTTGCTGGAGCAGCGTTAGAATGGACTGATCTATTTTGTCGAGGGTCATAAAGGGAAGGGGTTAACTATTAGGGTATTTTTTTGTCATCCCCACGCAGGAGGGGTCTACTTTCCTAAGCCATAATGCCTTCACAGGAAATCAGATCCCTCCTGCGTGGGGATGACAAAAAAATACCCCAAAGAACGTTATTCTACAAGCCGCTTAAATCACTCACTATTTTAGCCAAATGTCCTGTGAAAACGCACTCATAAAGCCATTCGTCCTAATTATTTCCATATCACTGCGCCAATATTCTGTTTTTATACATTTGTACTACCCATTACAAACGCATACAAACAGCTCGACATCATGGTTATTGGCGTTCCTAAAGAGATTAAGAATAACGAAAACCGCGTGGCCCTCACGCCCGCTGGTGTGGCCGAACTCCGCAAGCATGGCCACACGGTCTATGTGCAGGTGAACGCCGGTGTTGGCAGCGGTTTCGACGACGACGAATATATTGCCGTGGGTGCCACCATGCTCCCCACCATTGAGGCCGTCTACGGCATTGCCGAGATGATCATGAAGGTAAAGGAGCCAATTGCGTCGGAATATAGCCTCATCAAAGAAAATCAACTGCTGTTTACCTATTTCCACTTCGCTTCGTCGGAAGAACTGACCCACGCCATGATCGAGCGCGGTGCGGTTTGTCTGGCTTACGAAACCGTAGAACGCACTGACCGCAGCCTGCCGTTGCTGGTGCCCATGTCGGAAGTGGCCGGTCGGATGGCGATTCAGGAAGGGGCCAAGTATTTGGAGAAACCCCAGAAAGGCCGGGGCATTCTGCTCGGCGGCGTGCCGGGTGTGAAACCCGGTCATGTGCTGGTGTTGGGTGGTGGCATTGTGGGCGCGCAGGCCGCCCGCATGGCCGCCGGACTGGGTGCGCAGGTGACGCTGATGGACATTAGCCTGGCCCGCCTCCGGTACCTTGCCGACGTGATGCCCGCCAACGTCAACACCATGATGTCGAATGAGTACAACATCCGCGAGGAAGTGAAACACGCCGATCTCATTGTGGGGGCCGTACTGATTCCGGGTGCCAAAGCCCCCCACCTTGTCACCCGCGACATGCTGAAGCTGATGCGTCCCGGCACGGTGCTGGTCGACGTGGCGGTGGATCAGGGTGGTTGCATTGAAACCTGCCGTCCCACCACCCACGAAGACCCGACGTACATCATCGACGACGTGGTGCATTACTGCGTGGCCAACATGCCCGGTGCGGTACCCTATACGAGCACCGTGGCCCTAACCAACGCCACCCTGCCTTATGCCCTGCAACTGGCCAACAAAGGCTGGCAGCAGGCCTGCCGCGACAACGCCGAGCTTAAAGTCGGCCTGAATGTAGTAGGTGGTAAAGTGGTTTACAAAGGCGTTGCCGATGCCTGGAACCTGGAGCTAACGTCTGTTGAAGACATGCTGGCTGAAGAAGAGATTGCGAATTAGAGAAAGGCAGATAACGCGATAGGAAAGAGTTAACTAGCTATTAGCCAACCTCTTGTGTCTCAGTAATATTACAAATTCATCGACGAACGGGGCCGCTTCTGGAAGGAAGCGGCCTTTCTTTTGTCCAACGGAGCGGTCCGCCGCCGCGGCAACGCTCCGTTGGACATTACACATACATCCCCACCAACGCCTGCCACTCTTCATCCAGCGAACCGTTGAAAACGAGTTTTCCAGCTCGGCGGTACCAGTAACCGGCGTTGGAAGAATCGCCTTCTTTGCGGTGGAGGTAGGCGTGCAGGTGGTCATAGGCGGGGGCGCCTTCCTGCGTTTGGGCAATGTTGTGCGCGGCGGTCCAATCGCCTTTTGCGTCGTGCCAAAGGGCAGTCAGGATGGGGTTTGCATCGGCGGGGGGCGCGGGGGCCTTGAGCGAGGCGGTGAACTGGTCGGAGGTCATAAGCGAAGAATAAACCGAAATATAGGTAGTAACGGTAGAGTCGACTAGCTGTTTCCTTCTTCCTATCATATTGACTTCAAGTACGTTTCCCTTCTTTCCGGCCCGTTTACCTTACCCGTTCGTCTGCTATGAAAAAGAATCTCTGGCCTGTTGGTCTGCTATTGACGGCCCTGCTGGTAGTCACCTGTACCGTTTCGAGGCCGCCCCAACAGCAAACGGTGATTTCGTCGGAAGTCAACACGAACGCAAAGCCCGTTGTCGATCCCATTGCCAATACCGCGCAGCTAACGCCCGAACAAAGCCTGAACGCGTTTCGGGTGCCCAAGGGCTACCATATGGAACTGGTAGCCGCCGAACCCATGATTCACGAACCCGTGGCCATTGCCTGGGACGGTAACGCCCGCATGTACGTGGCCGAAATGGACACCTACATGCAGGACGCCGATGCCACCGGCGAACACGAACCGGTAAGCCGGGTAATGCTGCTGGAAGACACCAACGGCGACGGAAAAATGGACAAAAGCTCGGTCTTCATCGACAGCCTGATGCTGCCCCGGATGTTACTGTGCGTCAACCACGAACTCCTTGTCAATGAGACCGATACGTATGATCTGTGGTCCTACAAAGACACCAACAACGATGGCGTGGCCGACGACAAAAAGCGGGTTTATCACGTCGACCGGAAAGCGCCCGGCAACCTCGAACACCAGCGCAGCGGCCTCGACTGGAACCTCGATAACTGGCTCTACGTCACCGTCGATCCGGTCCGGTTTCGGTATACCAATGGCACGATCCAGGTCGACTCGATGGCCAGTGGGTCCAACGGGCAGTGGGGCCTGACGCACGACAATTATGGTCGACTATTTTTCAGCCGGGCGGGGGGTGAAAATGCCGGTTCGGGCTTTCAGATCAACCCTAAATATGGCTCGCTTGAGTTTGCCGATGCCTACGACGAAGCCACGTTCGCGCCCGTGTGGTCGGTCATTGCCAACCCCGACGCGCAGGGCGGTGCCAAACGTCTCCGGCCCGACAGTACACTCAACCACTTCACGGCGGGTTGCGGCCAGTCGATTTATCGGGGCGACAAACTTCCGGCTGATCTGGTGGGCGATTACCTGATTTGCGAACCCGTAGCCCGCATTGTTCGCCGGGCGCACGTGGTGAATCAGGGAGGCAAAACGCGCCTCGAAAACGCGTATCAGGAACGGGAATTCATCGCGTCGAACGACTTCAATTTTCGGCCCGTGAACACCTACACCGGTCCAGACGGTAACCTGTATATCGTGGACATGAACCGAGGCATTATCCAGGAATCGCAGTGGACACCCAAGGGAAGCTGGATTCGCCCGCAGATCGAGCGGCTGGGGTTGGACAAGCACATTCAGCACGGGCGCATCTGGCGGCTGGTGCAGGATGGGGCCAAACCCGCGCCGAAGCCCCATTTGCTGGATGCTTCACCCGCCCAACTGGTCACGTATTTGAACCACCCCAACGGCTGGTGGCGCGACAACGCCCAGAAACAGTTGGTGGCCCTTGGTGACCAGTCGGTGGTGCCAGCGTTGCGGCAACTGGCAGCAGGACAGGCGGTCGGTTCGGGTAAAAAATCAACGGCGCTGGCCCAGATTCACGCCCTCTGGACGCTGGACGGGTTAGGTGCTATGGATGAGACACTCATCGGTAACGCCCTGAAAGACAGCGACCCACAGGTACGCCGAACGGCAATCTGGCTGAGCGAACCCTTTCTTCGGAAGAACGACGAGACCCTGATTGGTGCTATGGTTTCGCTACAGAATGACCCCGATGCCAACGTGCGGATTCAGTTGCTGGAGTCGCTGCACTACAGTACGGCGGCGGGTGCCAAAAAGGCAGTGAGCGACCTGTTGGCCCAAAATACGGCTGATCCGGTGCTGATGGCGGTGGAGAACAGCATCCAGAAAAACGCTGATTTTAAAACCTACGGCAGCAAACTCGGTAGCCTCGCCGCCGTTGACCGGAACTCGGTGCTGAAAGGAGCCGAAATCTTCAAGTCGTTGTGCTCATCCTGCCACGGAACCGACGGCAAAGGACTTGCCAGTATGGTAGCTCCACCCATTGCCGGGTCTAAACATTTGGCCGATAATGCATTGCTACTCCGCATCCTGATGCAGGGCTTGTCGGGCACCATCGACGGCAAAACGTACCCCACGTTCATGCCCGCGATGGCCGACAATACCGACGAATGGATTGCCTCAGTAGCCAATTATATCCGCTTTGAATTTGGTGGACCCGTTCGCATACCGCCCCCACCGGCCCAAACCGCTCCATCATCGACCAGTGCGGTAGCCGGTGCTGCACCGGTCCGTCCAACAGGCGGTTTCCGGCGGACATTGCCCATTATCAAACCTGACGAAGTAGCGAAAATAAGGCAGGAGACTGCTGGGCGAGCTACGCCGTGGACATTGGCCGAGTTGGAAAAGCCGAGTCAATAAAGTTTCAGTTAACTGAAAACGCTGAACTCCTTCCCCCAAACACCATGCAAACGATCCTCGGCGCGGGCGGCGCTATTGGCGTTGAACTGGCCAAAGCACTGCCCAGATACACTACCGACCCTATCAGGCTCGTAAGCCGCAACCCGAAGAAGGTAAACGATACCGATACGATCCTGTCGGCAGACCTGAACGACCCGGCGCAGGTGGAAAAGGCTGTGGCGGGCGGTGCTGTCACCTACCTGACCATCGGCTACGATTACAACACCAAACTGTGGCAGGAACGGTGGCCCGTAGTGATCAAAAACGTAGTCGAGGCCTGCATGCAGCACCAGAGCAAACTGGTTTTTTTCGACAATGTGTATGCCATCGGCGGCGACAACGTTAGGCACATTACGGAGACGTCGCCCATGAGTCCGACGAGCAAAAAAGGCGACGTGCGGGCGGCGGTAGACCGGCATATTCTGGCCGCTGTGGAAGCCGGTAAGCTCGACGCAATCATTGCCCGCGCGCCTGATTTTTTTGGCCCCATCAAGGATAAGAGCCTGACCATGAACCTAATATACGACAACATGGTGAAGGGCAAAAAAGCGCAGTGGTTCTGCAACGCGAACAAAAAACACTCCACCGGCTACACGCCCGACCTGGGCATCGGCACAGCGATATTGGGCAACACCCCAACGGCCTACAACCAAATCTGGAACCTCCCCACCGACCCCCAAGCCCCCACCGGCAAGGAATGGGCTACGCTGTTTGCCCACGAATTGCAAAAGCCCGACGGCGTTCAGGTCCTGCCCGGCTGGGGCATTTGGGGGCTGGGCCTGTTCGTCCCGATTCTGAAAGAGGTGTACGAAATGCGCTACCAGTATGACCGCGACTACGTCTTCGATTCGGCCAAGTTCAATAACGCGTTTGGGTACACCCCCACCACCAACGCCGAAGCCGTGAAGCAAACGGTGGCGGCGTTGGCATTGGCAAGCCTGTAAGGTTTGGGACGGGGACGCCTAACCCCCACATGTATTGGTTGATGATGGGAGAGCTTTGTTTAGCGGAGTGGTACTCCGGTCAAAAAGAGGCTGTTACGAGCTTATCTGACAGCGGAGTACCACTCCGCTAAACAAGGCTCTCCCATCATCAACCAATACACTCATAGGCTTAAAAATCAGCGGGTTAAATTATAACGCACCGCCAGTTGCGCTGACTGATTGTAAAACGGTTCCGTAGATAATTCGTAGGGATACCCATAGAAAGAATAGATGGAAGGTTTGGCTACATACCGCAACCCCTGGCTATATCGTAGGTCAATGCCAACACGGGGAGTAAGGACATAAGTTACTTCCGCCACAAAACCAGCATCAAGGTCTTTGTGTCTGGAAGAAGCACCTAAGTAGTTGTTGATAAAGAATAGACACTTTCGTAACTTGCCGGCATGAGATATGTTAATCCGTTGCCAGAGAATGAAAAAATAACGCTTTTGGAGTGTCGAAAAAACCACAAAAAGGGTCATGTTCGGGATCGTAG
>JBBRMP010000059.1:0-25830 GCA_038230755.1 Cytophagales bacterium
CATGGCGGAAGCAAACGCATCACTTACCGTTCATCACTCACCACTATTTTCCATGCTCCACCTCTACCGAACTGTTTATACGGGTTTGCCCCGGCGGATGTGGCTGCTGGCGGGGGTGATGCTCATCAACCGCTGCGGCACCATGGTGCTGCCATACCTGTCGCTGTACATGACGCAGCACCTCCACTTTTCGGTCGAAGAGGCGGGCGTGGTGCTGGCGGTTTTCGGACTGGGGTCGCTGCTGGGCACGTTTATGGGTGGGCAACTCACCGACCGGCTGGGGTTTTATTCCATCCAGCTAGTCAGCCTGCTTTTTGGTGGACTCATGCTCATTGGCCTTCAATTCGTCACCTCGTTCTGGGGACTGTGCGCTACCGTTTTTGTCTTTACCACGCTTGGCGATGCGTTCCGTCCGGCTAATTCGGCGGCCATTGCCTACTACAGCACCCCCGAAACCCGAACGCGGGCGTATTCCCTTAATCGGCTGGCCATCAATCTGGGTTGGGCAGTGGGTGGTGGCCTGGGTGGGCTATTGGCCAACATCGACTACCGATTGCTGTTTTGGGTAGATGGCCTGACCTGCCTGAGCGCGGCCTTTTTTCTGCTTTACGCCCTTCCGAGGCCTGCCAGTGTAGTGGTGCATCCTACTGATACGCTGGCTGAAAAAGTGGCCATAAAATCGCCGTATCGGGATGGATTATACCTTGTTTTTACGGGTTGCGTGCTGCTGTTTACGATGGCATTCGTACCGTTTTTTAGCTTCATACCCTTGTATTTTAAGGAAGAACTGGGCCTTAACGAAGCCAAAATCGGCCTGCTATCGGCGACAAATGGGCTGCTGATTGTGGCGGTCGAGATGGTACTCGTCTACAGCCTCGAACGGCGATTTCGGCGCAGAATGGGCATTTCAGCGGTGGGGGTGCTGCTCACGGGTCTTGGTTTTTTGGCGCTTACGCTGACGCATTGGCCGGGGGTGGCGCTCATCACGATCCTGATGATGACCGTGGGCGAGATGCTGGCCATGCCATTCATGCAAACCTTCGCCGCCAACCGCGCCGACGACAGCAACCGGGGGCAATACATGGGCCTCTATGCGATGGCCTGGGCACTAGCGCAGGTAAGCAGTCCCCTCATTTGTTCGCAGGTGGTGCAACGCGTTGGGTTCACGCCCCTCTGGTGGGTACTCACGGCCCTAACGGTGGTGTCGGCGGCGGGGCTATGGGGAATTAGTCGGCAGGAAAAAGTCCTCGGTGGACTGGCGTCGTAACCAGTCTATCAGGTAGTGATGAGGTTATTCAGCAGTTGGTGAAGCGTCATAAAACCCGGAGCCTTCCGGGCGTGTAAATCGGTGAGCAGGCGGAGGTAATCGGGGTTGGAACCAATCGCCGTTGTCTTTAATGACTTTCCCAATAATTTTATCTCGGTTGGGAAACCATAGTCAGCTAAATCAATAGTTACCTGTGCGGCATTCCAGAGTAGAAACGTTTCAATAGCCTTATTAATGACGAGTAAATAATGGTCTGATTCGGCCCTGCGTTTGAAACACACATTATGTTGTTCAAGCACCGTGTCAAACTCGGACAAGTAAGGAGGAGACCGTTTATCATTATCGACAACACCAATACGTACGCCCGGCTTTTGCTCAGACTCAGCTTCCTTTAACTCTTTGGCCACGTTTGGAATGCCAGAAATATGCACCACGACCAGTGGTTCTGGAACGAGTAGTTGAATCAACACCGTATCGGCATAGCATTCAGACAGCACTTGTGGGGTGTGCATTCGGAATAAACCGGTCGAGGTTGAAAAATACGTCAGTGCTATATTCCTGAACAAAGCTTAGCTCTTCGGGTGTCAATGCTTTTACTTTCGTTTCGTAATTCTCATAATACGTCACGAAAACTGAAAGCTGATCATCTCCCAAATTTTCCACCAATGTCTGAAGCAAATAAGGGCTATGAGTTGATACAAAAAACTGATTGTCAGTACTATAAATCATTCGGTACGCTACGTCCTGCGTATAAGGCGGAAACGAGTGCACTTCGGGTTCTTCAAAAATCAGCACCGAATTTTCGTTCGATTCAATCGCCGCGATGTAGAACATAAACCGCTGGAAGGTATCGGCGATGGAGAAGAATTTGTACTGTTTAGCACGAGGTCCATCTCGTTTTTGTAATATAAAATTTTTATCACTGTCCGCAAGAATAAACTCTAAATTTTGCTTCGAAAATAATTCGGCAAACTCGTTCCAAAGCTCCACTTTTCGATTCACTACAGCATACAAATTATCTCCACTTGGTGGTGCTAAATATCCACTAAATAAATTATCGAATTTTGTCAATCCTGCAAAATCATATTTTTTAACAGGGCCATCTACCATCGAATCGAATGGGTCTCTTTCTTCTCTGCGCGAAAAGGTTCCAGCACTTTCGGAAAAAATTTCTCCGTTCTTTCTAATACTTACCCCCCTGTTTAAGCCGCCATATGAGTGGAGTATTGACCTCTTAATGGTCCAGTTTGATAAAAATAGATTGCTGTCAAGTAGAGTTGGATTATATTCAAATTCTAGACTTGCCTCAATAAGATTTGTGTTAACATATATTTTATCTTCAGAATTTCCATCATAGAATAGCTGGTCTAAAGTCTCATAGCGTATACTGCCATCCATATACTGTCTAGTTCCGGTACCCCTAACCCCCAGCAACCCCAGTGCCTCTAGAATATTGGATTTGCCGACGTTGGGTTTGCCGATGAAGACGTTGACCCGCTTGCAGTCGAGGCGAAGGTCTTTGATGGACTTAAAATTTTTGATCTCAACCCAGTTCAGGAAATTGCTGGTATCGGGGGCGTTGGGTTCCATGGTGTCGTTGTTGGTCGTAAACTTAACAATAACCGGGGCTGAATGGCTAATTTTGCACAGCCCCTTAACCCCCAAAGGGGGAATATTTAACGGAAATTCCCCCGTTGGGGGTTAGGGGGCTTCCCTTTTATTATGCTCGAAAATCCACAACGCTACACCGTCACGGCGGCGCTTATCTACGCCAACGGACCCATTCATATTGGCCATTTGGCCGGTTGTTACCTCCCCGCCGACATTTATGTGCGCTACCTCCGGGGTACGGGCCGCGACGTGGCCTTTATCTCCGGCACCGACGAACACGGTGTGCCCATCACGATAAAAGCCAAGAAAGAAGGCATCACGCCGCAGGAGGTTGTCGACAAATATTACACCCAGATCAAAGACTCATTCGAGCAGTTTGGCATTTCGTTCGACATCTATTCGCGGACGTCGAATAAAGTACATCATGAGACGTCGCAGGCGTTTTTCACGAACCTGTATGACAAGGGCTATTTCGACGAAGAGGTGACCGAACAGTATTACGATGCCGTGGCCAATCAGTTCCTGGCCGACCGGTATATCGTGGGCACCTGCCCCGTTTGTGGTAACCCCAATGCCTACGGCGATCAGTGCGAACGCTGTGGTACGGCGCTCAGCCCCAACGAGTTAATCAATCCCCACTCGACCTTGTCGGGGTCGCCGCCGGAGAAACGACAGACTAAGAACTGGAATCTGCCCCTTGACCGGATGCAGCCGCAGATTGAGGCGTATGTGAACAGTCACCCCGAATGGAAAACCAATGTGCTTGGGCAGTGCCAGTCGTGGTTGAAAGAGGGCCTGCGTCCCCGCGCCATGACCCGCGACCTTGAATGGGGTGTGAAAGTACCGCTAGCCGATGCCGAGGGCAAGGTCCTCTACGTCTGGTTCGACGCACCCATCGGCTACATCTCGATGACCAAAGAATGGGCCGCCGAGCAGGGTCGCGACTGGGAGTTGTACTGGAAAGACAAGCAAACCAAGCTGGTGCATTTCATCGGTAAGGACAACATCGTGTTTCACTGCATCATCTTCCCCGCCATGCTGATGGCCGAGGGAAGCCTGATTCTGGCCGATAACGTACCCGCCAACGAGTTTATGAACCTCGAAGGTGACAAAATCAGCACCTCGCGCAACTGGGCGGTGTGGCTGCATGAATATCTGCACGACCTGCCCGGCAAAGAAGACGTTCTGCGCTACGTGCTGGCCGCTAATGCCCCGGAAACGAAGGATTCGGAGTTTACGTGGAAAGATTTCCAGACCCGCAACAACTCGGAGCTAGTGGGTATCTTCGGCAACTTCGTTAACCGCGCCGTGGTGTTGACCGAGAAGTTCAACGACGGACTAGTGCCGGGTGTCAGTGCCACGGATGATGAAACACAACTGGCTTTGGATCAGGCACTAAAAGATGAACTGGCGCAGTATCCTGACCGTATTGGGCAGGCTATTGAGCAGTACCGGTTCCGCGAGGCGTTGACCCTTCTGATGGACGTGGCACGGCTGGGTAACAAATACTTCGCCGAAACCGAGCCGTGGAAAGTGGTGAAAACCGACCCACAACGGGCGCACACGATCCTGAACCTCGCCTTGCAGGTGGCCGCCAATCTGGCGATCCTCTGCGAACCCTTTTTGCCGTTTACCGCCCAAAAACTCCATGACCAACTAGGCCTGACCACCAGGCTGGACTGGACCAACGCGGGCCGCACCGACCTGCTGGTGGAAGGCCACAAGCTGGCCCCGGCCACCTTACTCTTTGCCAAGTTGGACGACGAGTTTATCCAGATTCAAATCGACAAACTCAATAATACCAAGGTCATGAACGCTGCCGAAAACACAGGTACGTCTGCCGCAGGTACGCCTGCCACCCCCACCGAAGCTACCAACGGCACCCCGGAAGCCCTCGAAGAAGCCGCGCTGAAGACCGTTGCTCCTGCCAAAGACGTCATCACCTATGATGACTTCGCCAAGCTCGACATCCGCATCGGCACCATCACCGAGGCCGAGCGCGTACCCAAGAGCGATAAACTGCTGAAACTCCGCGTGGACGATGGCATGGGAGGTCGGCAGATTCTGAGCGGCATTGCGAAGCATTTTACGCCCGAAGAGTTGATCGGTAAGCAGGTTACGTTCCTGGCCAACCTCGCCCCCCGCAAGATGATGGGCCAGGAGTCGCAGGGTATGATCCTGATGGCCGAAGACGCCGACGGTGCCCTCGCCATGCTGCCTCCCAGCAAACCCGTCTGGAACGGGGGAGGGGTGTCGTAGGAACGGGGCCGGGCACGAAGCTGCGCCGATGCAACGTCAAACCCTCTTTTCAATGCAAAAGCCCGTCCACAACTGGACGGGCTTTTGCATTGAAAAGTGCTTTAAATACTCAGATTAGGCTTTTTTCTTGCCTTTACCTTTCATCGAAGGGGCAGCAACGGGCATTTTGGCCTGCATGTCGGTTACGCCTTTGGCGATGGCATCTTTGAAGAACGGGAACGCCGCATCACCCGATGTTTCGCCGATGGCGAGGGCTTTTTGGGCCAGGGGAATCGCCTCCGCCGTTTTGCCCATTTTGCCCAGAATCTGCGCCTTCACCCACAGGTTGCGGAAGGTCTCTTTCATGGCAATCGACTTATCGACATACGACAGTGACTGCTCCAGGTTGCGGCCCTTCGAGAGATTGTAGCTGGCGGCGGCCATCAGCGTGTTGGCATCGTCGGGCTTCTCCATGACGGCTTTATCGACACCGGCCATCGTGATGGCGTTGGTGTTGACGGCCAGGTTGGCAGACGCTTTCACGTCGGCCCACATGATGTCCATGGTGGCGGTGCTGTCGGTCACGTTGTTGATGCCGATGGTAAAGTTCTCCGCTTTCTCAGCGGTCTTGCTGGGCGTTAGGTCCACGCGCAATACGTCTTCGTCCTGCTTGTAAGTTTGCTCCGTTACGGTGGCATTTTTGCTGAAAATCAGCGTCCAGGCATCCGCAGTGGGGATCGATAGGATGGCGTAGGTGCCAGCGGGCAGTGCTTTGCCGTTTACCATCATATCAGTCGAGGTGGTAAACGCAGTGGCACCGTTGGCACCGGTGCGCCATACTTTTCCGTAAGAAACGAAGTCGCCGGTGAAGGGCGTACGACCTTTCAGGCTGGGACGGGAATATTTTACGGTTACGTCAGTTACGCCGATAGTTTGCATGACGGTGGCACCGGGGCTTGGCGAGGGCATTTTCACCTGTGCTGTAGCGAGTTGCGCAACCAGCACCAGCCCAACGGCCGAAAGCATCATTTTTTTCATGGTACAAAATGGTTTTTAACGATTGTTTCGGTGCGAAATTGGACCAAACCTATAAGGTTTCCAAAACCTTATAGGTTTACAAGACAGAATCTCATGCACCGCCAGCCCCTGCTAACCCTTCTTCGTCAACACACACCCGCCGATGCCAACGAGGAGGCTATGACAGCCCAAACCGTTGCGTTTGTGGAAACTAACCCCGACTGTTTCGAGCGGTCTCTGGCCGAAGGTCATGTCACTGGCTCGGCCTGGATTACGTCGCCCGATGGGCAGCAAGTAGTGTTGATTCATCACCGCAAACTAGACCGCTGGTTTCAGCCCGGTGGCCATGCCGACGGTGATGCCGACGTGGCGGCGGTGGCGCTCCGCGAAGCACAGGAAGAAACTGAACTACCCGATCTGACATTGGCCAGCCCCGCCATTTTCGACGTTGACGTACATCCAATACCCGCAAGGGGAGACGCGGAGGCGCATTTGCACTACGATGTTCGATTCCAATTCAATTCTAATGTCCAAATAAAAATTGGTGAAAACCGAGAGGTAAAGAATTGTCAATGGGTTAACCTGGATATTGCCGAACAATTGGCTGATTCTGAATCCGTAGGCCGAATGGTACGTAAAAGCCGGAATTTGAGCTGGTAATCCAAGTCGTCGTTTCGGCGTTTTGTTAGTAACGAATCAACAAAACGCTATGAAAACGATCACAACGGTACTGATGGGCCTCGGCCTGACAGCCCTTAGTCTGTCGGCGTTAGCCCAAGGTAACGTCCGGGGCAACGGGCAGGAAGAAGCGATCAAACTTCGGAATGATCCAACCTACTCGACGCGGAATTACAAGCAACCCAACAAAGCTGCTGCCGCCCGCCGCTGGGAGGGTGACAAAGGCGTGGACGTTCGCCCACCCTACATGCCCGCTAACCGGGTGGCTAATTATAAAAACCAGTCGGCTAACCAGATACCAGCGGGTGGTGTTACCATGGGACATACGCCAGACGAAAGCCTTGCCAACCGAAATTACAAGGCTCAGCAGGGGCCACCGGCACAAGGGTCAACTGCCACCGCCCGGAGACGCGCAAAAGATACAGTGCGTAGTACTGCGACTGGTGAATAAAATTGCCGAACGCAGTTTGGTGTCTAGCGGTTGGCTGTCAGCGCACTAAGGAAAAAGCCTGTTCGTAAAGTGCGAAATTTTCGCTACGGTAACGTCGGCTGAACGGGGTTTTTGTAGACGTAGTACGTTTTGGCGTGCGATGGTTCGTCGAATGTTTTCAGCCGGACATAAGGGAGTTGCAGTTCGGTAACCAGGTAATCGTACTGGCCCGTTTTGAAGTCGGTCAGGGCTGTTTTCTGGTCAATGAAGTAGTTGGTGAAACCGCTTACCTCAGCCATCAGGAAGTAGTCAGGAAAGCGGTTGGGCGGGGTTTGCTGGGCCTGTACCTGCCGTTGCAGCATGGTCAGACGGTCGTCTTCCAGGAGCGTTGTCTGCATCGCCACGGGTACGTTAAGAATGGTCTGTCCCCCAAACTGACGCGCGAATTTTTGTTGGGTCAGCACGGGATTTTGCAGGGCCGCCAGTTCGCGCAGTGCTGTTTTCCGGCTGCGGGCCAGCGTGTTGTCGAACGTGGCGTCGATGAGCACACGGGCGTTGGCGGGCAGCGTATTGGCGTAGCTGGCCGCCCGCATCAGGTTTGAGGGCAGTAATAAGTCTTTTTCCAACGCCACACTTTCGCCCAGATTACTCAGCGCCACCAGCCCCGTAGCGGCATACAGTACCCAGGTTCGGCTGCCCAGCCAGCGGTAAAGGCCATAGGCACCATAGGCCAGCAATAGCACACTCAGCGTACGCAACGGCAAGGTGTGGGTGATGTAGATGACCGACGAATGGAAAATAGACGCCGTCAGCAGGGCCAGCGTACCCACCAACAGGCTCGCAATGAGCTTGTTGGGGTAAAACCGCCAGAACGCCACGCCGCCTAACAACGTGAGCAGTGGCAGCCAGGCCGTGGGTGCGGGTAGTACCATGGTTTGCACGTAGCCCCAGTTGAAAAACGAGGCCTGTGCGCCGCCGTTTACTTTCATCAGCAGCCCCCCGAAAAACGACTTCAACAGTACCAGCGTATCGGTCCACAAAAACGGCATGGTCAACAGCAGACAGACCAGCAGCCCGCCCACAATGCGCACGGCCTGCCGCCAGTTGAGGCCCACGCGTACCAACATAGTGCCCAGGATAAATGGCATGGTGAACACAAACAGGAGCCGCTGACTCAGCAGTAACGCGGTCAATACCAGCAAGATCGTTCGCCAGCCGCGCTGAGCCTGTTGGCCAAAAAGCAACTGCACCGACAGGCATACAAACAGGGCATAGGCCAGGCCTTCGGGCCGGATGGCAGGGGGCCAGACCAGACAGTCATATTCCAGGCAAAGAATGATGGCCAGTGGCAGCCGTAATACGGGCGGCAGTCGCTCTGAATCAGCGCGGTAGATAGTGCGGACAGTGCTGATGAGCAGTCCGAAAACCAGCAGTATCTGCACCAGACGCCCCGCCTGAATCAGCGGAATCCGGTTGAGCAGATAGGCGTTGGTCGTTTGGTCGATGATGCCGAAAACACCCACCGCCGACAGCCCGCCGTGGCCCGCCGCGCTGATGATGTTGAACGCCGATTGCCCCAGGCCAAGTAGGTAAAAGACCAGCACCATCGGAATACCCGGCCAGTCGAGGCAGCGGGGAGTGGCTCCGTAGACCATAAACACCCCCGAATCGGCAATAAACTGCTCGTCGGTGGTAAAATAGCCGCCATCGGGAGGGTAAATAAACGTGACAAACAGGTGGAAGCTGATGACCAGCGCGACGCACAAATAGGCCCAGACAACGGATGGTAAACGCGAATCGGTCAAGGACTGACCCTGGTATGGAGAGGACGATGGCTGCATGAAAACGGCGAAACACGGCAGGGGAGAAGGCCCCCAAAACCGCCCGCAAACTTACGGCACTATTGTTTCAATACCCGAATGGTTCGTTTTTGGTCTGCCGTCGACAGCGTCAGCAGGTACAGTCCCGCCTGTAGGTTGAACGGCTGCGGCGATACAAACAGGCTCTGGCCGGCCCCAAACCGCTGTTGCACCAGTACCCGCCCGCTGAGGTCGGTCAGGCGGAGGTCAATGGGGGTGTTATTGGGTACTTCCTGCCACTGAATCTGGAGCCGGTCGGCGTTGGTAAACGGGTTTGGGTACACCTCAAACGCCAGTTGCTGCGTCACCAATTGCGCCGCTTTCGGAAACGACGGTACGCCATAACCATACTGATTATCAGGCTTGCCAGCCTGCGAACCCGACCGCCGGAGCAGGTCGCGTACCTGCGTGGCCGTGAGCCGGGGGAACGCCTGCCAGAAGCCCGTGGCCAGCCCCGCCACCAGCGGCGACGAGAACGACGTGCCATTGCCCCGGCCGATGGCTCCGCTGGGTGTACCAATCACGGTGCTGACGCCCTGCGCCACCAAATCGGGTTTGACACGTCCGTCGGCGGTGGGGCCGGTAGAACTGAAGCTGGCCAATGTACCAGCCTGGTCAACGGCTCCGATGCTGAGAATGGCAGGCGAATCGGCGGGGGCACTCACAACAGGCCAGCTACTTCCGCCGCCGTTTCCCGCCGAATTGACCACCACGATGCCCACTTCGGATGCCCAGGTAGCGGCCCGGCTTACCAGCGTTTTGTTGCCGGTCAAATCGGCCAGCGTATGATTATCGGTCGGGTTGTCGAATAGGTTATAGCCTAAGGATGAGTTGATTACGTCGGCCCCGGTGCTATCGGCGTATTCGGCACCCAGCAGCCAGTAGGCCTCTTCGACGGGGTTTTCCGTAGCAGCCACCTCTGTCCGCAACAGCACATACGACGCCTTGTAGGCTGGGCCATAGAGTTGATTAGATACGTCGGCGGCCATAATCGATAGTACGTTCAGGCCGTGGCTATCATCGTCATATACATCGGTTTCGCGGTCGGCAAAATCGTAGGTGCTGATGATGCGTTTGTCGGTAAACAGCGATTGTAGAAACGGCACTTTATTCGCTTTCAGGAAGCCCGCATCCAGAATAGCCACCAGCATACCCTCGCCATGAAACCCTTGCGCGTGCATCTGATCCACGCCCAGGGCCGTGAGCTGCGCTGCCGACGAGCCATAAGCCGGCACCACGTCGGCCTGCCCAAATTTGCTCATAACCTGCTGCTGGTCAGTTGTTTCTGCGCCAATGCGCACGTTGTTCAGCACCCGCCCCGTTTCCTGACCGGCCACATAGGGCAACGCCAGCAGCGGAGCCAGGCTCGTCGTGGCAATTTCCACCAGTGCCGCGTTGAGCCAGCGTGAGGTGTACACCACGTTAGCCCCGGCCTGCCGCAAGCCCTGCACATAGGCAGGATTAACCGGCAAATCGCGCTCGGTGACGGCGATGCCCTGCCGCTGCCGCCGACTGATGGACCGAGCCGACAGAAATTGTTCGGGCTGATCGGTGCGGAAGGGCGTACCTGTTTTATCACGAAAACGCAGTAGATACAGCCCCGGACGTTGCGCCCAGGCTGATTCGGCGGGCCAGATGGCCAGTGATAATAGCCAGATAATGAGCCAGTTACTCTTTGCCATAACTCGAAATGCGCATGTATCGCCGAACGCCGAAATCAATTTGTCCTTTCCCCACGCATGCCCCCGATGAGCAAAACTGGAGTTGCACAACTTCGCGGTAAATCAGGCCGACCTGTTTGGCATAGACCTCCACGCGTTTGTCCTGCGCCACTAGATTCGAGTCGCTGTGTTGTAGTACGGTCGCTGTTTCGGCGAAGGTCTGCGTACCAACGGTGTAGGGTTTGCGCACCTGACGGAGCGTGTAGACGTCCTTCTGATACTGGTTATACGCGTTACCGTTCCACTCGTTGCGCTCGGCTAGCGGAAACGTCAGCTTAACGAAATCGGCCCCATTTTCGGTGCGAATAGCCGACTGTACATTCGCCCGCGCTGTCCAGAGCGAATCGGTTTGCCAGGTAGCCTGCGCATTGGTTCGCCGGTAGCGTTGCAATCGGTAAGCGGGTTGCCCCGTCACGTCGGTGTAGGGAGCACCCACGGTTTCTTTTAGTTGATAAGTCGTCGTGGCGGGTGGGGCCGTGAGGGAATAGCGCTGCTCGGTCACGTCATAAATCACGAACCGGCCCGTTTCCAGCGGCATGTAATCGGTGCCGGGGTCAGTGACCGTCACATCATTTTGTTGGCAGGAAAACAGAAGTACCCACAAAAAGCAGGTCAATAGCGCAGACAGACGAAGCATAAAGTAGTAATTGGAAGTAGGATAAAATTAACCACAGAGACATAGAGAACCACGGAGAACACAGAGTGGTCTTGCAATTTGATAATTGTTTCTGTGTTCTCCGTGGTTCTCTGTGTCTCTGTGGTTAACCCTTGGTCCTTACTCACACCAGGTCATTTTTGAACGCATAGGCCACCATGCCCGCTGTATTTTTGGTGCCTGTTTTCTCCAGAATACGCAGGCGATGTCCCTCAACGGTGCGGGGGCTAAGAAATATTTTATCGCTGATCTCGGCGGTTGAAAGACCCTCGCAGATGAGTTTCAACACCTCTTTTTCCCGCTCCGACAGCAGCACTTTGCTGTTGTAGAGCGTGGGTTGCTTCACCACCGTAGTCTTGTTAGTCATCTTCCGCAACATGGCCCGCGACACGAATTCGTTGAGGTAAACGCCTTCGTCCATCACTTTCCGGATCGCGCGTTCTACCTCGTCGGGGTCCGAATCTTTCAGCAAATAGCCACTCACGCCCTTCTCCAGCAGGTGAAGTACCATGCGGTCTTCGTCGTGCATGGTCAGCACAATAATTTTGATCAGCGGGTAATGTTCGCGGAGGTAGTCGGCCGTGGCGGTACCGTCCAGAACGGGCATCTGAAGGTCCAGGAGGACCACGTCGGGCATTTTGCGGGGAATTTTATCAATAAATTCCTGGCCGTTGCTGGCTTCGAGCACCAGGTCAAAGTCGGCCACCTGCCCCAGAATGGAGGCAATTCCTCTCCGAAATAAATTGTGGTCGTCAACGAGGGCTAATTTAATTTTGGTCATGGCAGGATCAGTTTAGGCGGGTACGGGTACTTCTTCACTCACTACGTTGGTCAACTGCGTTTGCACGTGAATCCGCGACCCACGTCCGGGAGCCACATCGAACGTTACGTGACCGTCAACCACCGTCAGGCGGCTTTCAATGTTACGCAATCCCAGCCCGCTCCGCCGGTCCTTAACCGCTTCGTCATAATCAAATCCCTGCCCATTATCCTCTACCGACATCCGGATGGCATCCTGAGAGTAGACAAACTGCACGTTGACCTGCGACGCAGCGGCGTGTTTGATGGCATTGTTAAGCAACTCCTGGGCGATACGGTAAAAGAGCAACTGCGTCGAAGGGGGGAGTCGGTCAACCATATCGGGGCATTCCAGCGTCACAACCACGTCGCCGGTGGTGGCTTTTTCAGTCAGTTCTTCCATCGCCGCCAACAGGCCAAACCGTTCGAGGGTGGTGGGCACCAGATCGCGGCTGATGCGCCGTACGTTGCTCATGGTCTCGTCAAGCAGTGCGCGTGTTTTTTGGACCAGCAGCCGGGCCGCGATATGAAGATCGGGTATTTTTCGGTCTAATTGATTGACGTTCAGTTTGGTAACAGACAGCATCGTGCCTATCTCGTCGTGCAGGTCGCGGGCCAATCGGCGGCGTTCCTGTTCCTGTCCCTGAAACGTTGCTGCCATCAGCTCTTTGCGGTAGGCTTCACGTAGGGCGTTAAGGGCCAGCAAGTGTTGCGCTTGCCGGTGTTGATAGAATGCCACGAAGAGAATGATGAACAGCGTCATCATCAACAACATCACCGACCCAACGGCAATGTATAACTTCATGTACAGATCCAAAGGTGTGCGACGTCTAGTAATCCGCTAAAAATAAAAAACCGCCCAAAAGATTACAACTTTAGGGCGGTCACTTAGCGTATTCGGTTAAAATAGCGTGTAAACGGTCGGTTTTGTCACTAACAAAACTACACGGCGAAGCTCTCGCCGCAACCGCAGGTCCGGCTGGCGTTGGGGTTTCTAAACTGAAATCCTTTGCCATTCAGGCCGTCGGAAAAGTCCAGTTCGGTACCGGCCAGGTACAGCAGGCTCTTTTTATCGACGTAGATACGGATGCCTTTGTCCTCCACAATATGGTCGGTCGGTTGTTGGGCCGTGTCGAACTGAAGGTCATACATCAGCCCCGAACAGCCCCCACCCTGCACCGCCACCCGAATGGCAAACGCGTCGTTGAGGCCATCTTTCTGGCGGAGTTCAATAATTTTGTCTTTCGCTTTTTCCGTTACCGTTACCATAGCTACTGATGTCTTGTGAGCTAACATGGCTCTAATACAATCAAAACGGGTGTGTGGTCGGGAAAAGTTCAACAAAAAATCTATGTTCACCAACATCGAACACATCGGCATTGCCGTCCGCGACCTGGCGGCCTCCACGGAGTTATTCGCTGCGCTGCTTGACCGCGAATCCTATAAATCGGAAGAAGTGGCCTCGGAAGGGGTGTTGACCGCTTTTTTCCAAGTCAACGAAACCAAGATTGAACTGTTGACCGCTACCCGCCCCGGCAGCGCCATCGCTACATTCATCGACAAGCGTGGCGAAGGCACGCACCACATCGCGTTTGAAGTAGACGACATCGTAGCCGAAATGGCCCGCCTGAAAGCAGCAGGGTTTACCCTGCTCAACGAGGTGCCCAAACAGGGTGCCGATAACAAGCTGGTATGCTTTGTTCACCCCAAAACGGCCAATGGCGTGCTGGTGGAACTGTGCCAGGAGATTGGCGGGAAATCCAAAAAAGTATAGACACAAAAAAGCCAAGCGAGACACCCCCTTGGCTTTCTGATTTACTCAACGTTATGAAAAACTTTTCTTTTCGATACAAGTATAAAGCATTTTCCTAGATAAAATGTTCTACAGTGTGAAAATATTTTCACACTGTAGAACAACTTCCTCATTATCAGGGATAATCACCTCAAAAAAATACTTATTGCTCTTGGTATTACTTAGTTAATAATCCGGAAACTTTCCGTTTTTATCGCTAAGTACTATTTGCCCTTCGGGCGCTGGTAACCTTCTGACGACTACCCTTCTGCTTTGATTTGTCCATCAAGTAATGTGATGGTCCGGTCGGCCAAGGCAGCGAGGGCTTCGTTGTGGGTGACGATGATAAATGTCTGCCCAAACTCGTCACGCAGGTCGAAGAAGAGTTGGTGGAGTTCTTCGGCATTGCGTGAGTCGAGGTTGCCGCTGGGTTCGTCGGCAAAAACCACGGCGGGCTGGTTGATTAACGCCCGCGCCACGGCCACCCGCTGCTGCTCACCCCCCGATAGGTGCGATGGAAAATGACTGGCCCGGTCGGTGAGGCCCAGCCTGTTTAGCAACTCAGCGGCCCGTTGGCGTACGTCGCGCTCGGGGCGGTTGGCAATGAAGCCGGGCATACACACGTTTTCGAGGGCAGTAAATTCGGGCAGCAGGTTATGGAATTGAAAAACGAAGCCAATTTTCTCATTCCGGAACCGGGCCAACTGTTTATCGTCCAGCGCAAAAACGTCCTGACCGGCCAACGAAACGGACCCGCCGTCGGGCCGGTCGAGGGTGCCGAGAATGTGGAGCAGGGTACTTTTCCCCGCCCCGGATGCCCCCACGATAGAGACCACTTCGCCCGCTCCGATGGCTAAACTGATGTCTTTTAAAACAGGCAAAGGCCCGTAGGCCCGACGAAGATTGGTGGCGGTGAGGAGCGACATTGGTTAGTTTTCAGTTTATAGTTTTCAGTTTTCAGTTGCTGTCGCACACGCATTGTGCGCCACACCAGTTGGCTAGTGAACCAACTGAAAACTGAAAACTGAAGACTGAAAACTGTTTTTCGGCTTAACTTGCGGGGGTAAAATTAACGCTGTTGCTGTCTGTATGAACATCCACGAATATCAGGGTAAAGAAATATTGAAACGCTACGGCGTTCGCATTCAGGAAGGCATCGTGGCCGAATCGCCCGAAAAGGCGGTTGAAGCAGCGAAGTTGATCATGGCCCAAACCAACTCGAAATTCGTGGTGGTAAAGTCACAGATTCATGCCGGTGGTCGCGGAAAAGGGCAGGTTAAAGGCGGCACCCAGCGCGGGGTGGCCCTCGCCAAATCGGTCGATGACGTGCGTGAGATCGCCACCAATCTGATTGGCAACGTGCTGGTAACGATTCAGACGGGGCCGGAAGGCAAGAAAGTGAACAAGGTCCTGGTAGCGCAGGATGTGTATTACCCCGGCGAGAGCGAGGTCAAAGAGATGTACATCGGCATCCTGCTCGACCGCGCCAAAGCCTGCAACGTGATCATGGCCAGCACCGAAGGCGGCATTGACATTGAAGAAGTAGCCGAACACACGCCCGAAAAAATCGTGAAAGAGTGGATCGACCCCGCCGTGGGGTTGCAGCCGTTCCAGGCCCGCAAAATTGCGTTTGGGCTGGGCATGACCGGCGAGGCATTTAAAGAGATGGTCAAATTCGTGACCAACCTCTACAAAGCTTACGTGGAAACCGACGCCTCGATGTTTGAGATCAACCCGGTTTTGAAAACGTCGGACAACAAAATTATGGCTGTCGACGCTAAAGTAAACATCGACGATAACGCGCTCTACCGCCACCCTGACCTGGCCAGCTACCGCGACGTGACCGAAGAAGATCCCCTCGAAGTAGAAGCATCGGCCAATGACCTGAACTACGTAAAACTCGACGGTAACGTGGGTTGCATGGTAAACGGTGCCGGCTTGGCCATGGCTACCATGGACATCATCAAACTGTCGGGTGGTGAACCGGCCAACTTCCTCGACGTTGGGGGTGGAGCCAATGCCAAAACCGTAGAAGCCGGTTTCCGCATCATCCTGAAAGACCCGAACGTGAAAGCCATCCTGATCAACATCTTCGGGGGCATTGTCCGTTGTGACCGCGTGGCCACGGGTGTGGTAGAAGCCTACAAAGCCATCGGTAATATTCCGGTGCCGATTATCGTGCGCCTACAGGGCACCAACGCCGCCGAAGGTGCCCGCATCATCGACGAGTCGGGCCTGAAAGTACAGTCGGCAGTAGCTCTCTCAGAAGCCGCCGAGAAAGTACGGCAGGTGGTGGCTGCGTTGTAAGGAATGAACAATGAATAATGTATTGTGGATAATGAAAAATGGGCTGACGCGAGATGAAAGATGCGTCAGCCCATTTTTTATTATCCACAATACATTGAAACCTAACCCTTGGCGCTCTTTGCGTAACGCATGGCTTCGGGAAGCTCGGCTTTCAGGTCGGCGATGCGGCGCGAGTCAGAGGGGTGATCCGAGAGGAATTCGGCCGGGGCTTTACCGGCACCTGCCTGGGCCATACGGCTCCAGAACGTTATGGCCTCATTGGGGTCATAACCGGCCATCGACATGAAGATCAGGCCCAGGTGATCGGCTTCTGATTCTTGCTTACGGCTGTGTGGAAGGCCCACCCCAAACTGATACGCTAACGGCCCCACTACGCCAACAGCCTGCTGGAAAATGGCCTGCGTTTGGCGCGTTTTGTTCGATAGCGCAATACCCGTAGCTACCTGTCCGGCTTGCAACAGGCCATTGGCCACCAGGCTTTCGCTCATACGTTCGTTGCCGTGCTGCGCAATGGCGTGCGAGATCTCATGGGCCAGCACCGTGGCTAAACCGGCCTCATTTTGCGAATAGGGCAGAATACCCGAATACACCACAATCTTACCACCGGGCATGCACCATGCGTTTACCTGTTTGTCCTGCACAAGGTGATATTCCCACTTAAACCCTTCGAGACGGGCGGCGTAGCCATTCTGGTTCATATACGTCTCAACGGCCTGGCGAAGGCGGTTGCCCACCCGGTCGACCATGGCAGCATCGGTGGTACTGTTGACCACGCGGCTAGTGTCGAGAAACTGCTTGTACTGCGTTGAGCTCAGGGCCAGCATCTGGTCGTTGGGCACCAGCAAAATCTGGTTGCGGCCCGTGAGGGGCACTTTGGAACAGGCAAAAGCGATGGCGCAAACGCACACGCCGACGATCAATTTTCTCATGGTTATTATGGTTCTGAAAGGTGAACAATGGTTGATTACACTTACAACGCCTTGTTTTTCGCGCTGGCTAGGGGCCAGATTTGTGTGCGAAAGGTAGATGCTGTACTGCATTGGCAAACTATGGCTACAACCGGTTAGTACTTGCTGACCTATGTTTTTGTTTGCCGCATTTAGCGTAGCCAACTGGTTGGGCCGCGCTTATGGCTTAGATTTGTGGTGCCCCATCTGGTTTAATCTCCAGCCAAAAGTCAGTTTAAAAATACCGCAGAGTCCATGAAAATTATTGCCGTTGGCCGCAACTACGTCGAACATATTCAGGAGCTTAATAACGAGCAACCCGACGATCCGGTCATTTTTTTGAAGCCAGAAACGGCCATTCTGTACCGTAATGCCCCTTTCTTCTACCCCGAATTTTCTGCCGACGTGCATCATGAAGTTGAGGTACTGGTTAAAATAAACCGGGTAGGGAAAAATGTCGAAGAGCGGTTCGCCCACAAATATTATGACGAAATCGGTTTGGGTATCGACTTTACGGCCCGCGATTTGCAGAGTAAACTGAAGGCAAAAGGGTTACCCTGGGAGCTTGCCAAAGCCTTCAACGGATCGGCTCCGGTATCGGAGTTTATCCCCAAAAGTGAGTTCGCCGATTTGCAGAATTTGAACTTCGCGCTGACCGTCAACGGCGAACCCCGGCAACAGGGCAACACCAGCCTGATGCTCTTTAAACTGGACTACCTGATCTCGTTTGTGTCGCGGTTTTTCCTGCTCCAGAAAGGCGATATCATCTTCACTGGTACGCCCAAAGGCGTTGGCCCCGTTCAGATTGGCGACCAACTCGTAGCCACGCTGGAAGGCCGTGAGATGCTCAATTTTGGGGTTCGGTAATTGGTACTATCCATGCGCATTTCAGCAACCTGTCTTTTATTCATGTTGTATTGGGCTTCAACCACACTGTTGATTGCCCAGAGCAAAAAGCCATCTAGCTCGGTGATTCAGCCGGGTTATTTGCTGTTTCCCATCAATCCCGGAACGGCAGGATCGCTCTCCGGTGGCATGGGCGACCTGCGGGGCAACCACTTCCACGCGGGCCTCGACATCCGCACGGGTGGGGTAGAGGGCGTGCCCGTTCACGCCGCCGCCGATGGCTACGTCTCGCGCATCGCGGTATTTGCGGGAGGCTATGGCAATGTACTTTTCGTGAAACACCCCAACGGCCTCACCACCGTTTATGGCCACCTGAAGGTGCTTAATGATACGCTGGGAGGCTATCTGCGGCAGGCTCAATATGCTAGGCAGACTTTCGAGATCGACTTGCCACTCACCCCAAACCAGTTTCCGGTGGCCAAAGGCGACGTGATTGCGTTGTCAGGCAACACGGGTGGGTCGGGTGGGCCGCACTTACATTTCGAGGTGCGTGACAGTCAAGACAATTTGCTCAATCCCTTACTGTATGCCTTCCCCGAACTATCGGACGACGTGCCGCCGTATTTCGAGCGGATTGCCATCCGAACGCTGTCGCCTACGTCGCGTCTCAACGGCGAATTTGGGCGGCAGACCTTTACGCCCACACGCCGCCCCGACGGCTCATATACCATCAGTCAGCCCATTTCGGCGTCGGGGTTTCTGGGGCTGGAATTGCTGGCCTACGATAAAGCCAACGGATCACCGTATCGGAATGGCCTGAATTGCGTGGAAATAAAGCTGGATGGGACCGAGGTATTCGCCTACAGCATGAACTCGTTTCCGCATGAGCAGACGCGGTTCATCAACGTCCACATGAACTATGAGGCCGAGCAGATTTCGGGCCAACGCTACCACCGGGGCTACGTAGCAGACGGCAACCTGCTCTCACTCTATCACACCAACGCGTACCGGGGAAAATTGCCCCTCACCGATGGTAAACCCCACGAGGTAACGATCACATTATTCGACAGCTACGAACACTCGGCTGTGTTACGGTTTACAATCATGCCTGAAACGGCAATGATGAATCAAGTGGCCGAACAGCAGGTAGTTGATTCGCTGGGTGGTGCCGACGTTGTTACCGGGCCGGTAGTACAAACGGTCCCTTCTGCCACAGTCACGCCCGACGATGACGTGCTGAAGTTGACCATCCGGGGGTTGCCCGGCACGCCCCCCAACGCGTTGCTGTTCACCGGGAAAAAGACCACCGAACACCCCGTGGCCTATGTGCGGGGCGACCGGGCGGTGTACCTCATCGACCTGAACAAAACCCTGCCCGATTCGGTACAAATTGGCCGGGGGCGGGTGCCCCTCAACTTCAGGCAGCGGGTCGTGCCGGGTCGTGCCGAAACCGTCGATGCAGGGGCTGTAAGCTTAAAATTCAATCCTGAGTCGCTGTTCGATACGCTTTACCTGGCGACGCGCATTTCGGCTACTAATGGGCTGGAAATCAATCAGAATACCATTCCGCTGAACGATTACATCGACGTACGGTTTACGCCCCCGTACCCGGCGGGGATCGACACGATGCGCACGAAAATGTATGCCCTCAACAATGGCCGCGAAACGTTTCTGGGGGGGCATTGGACCAAAAATTGCATCGAATTTCGCACGCGGGTACTGGGTAAATTCGGCCTGCTCACCGACGTGACGCCCCCCGCCATCCGCATCGTTAGTGCCACCGCCAGCGGTATTACCGCCCACACTTCAGATGAACGGTCGGGCATCGACAAATTCCGGGCGTTTGTGAACGGCGAATGGGTGCTGATGCAATACGATTATAAACGTGCCCTGATCTGGTCGGACAAGCTGGACCCGACGGTATTGTTTGAAGCCGGTCAGGAGGTAAAAATTCAGGTACGTGATCAGGCGGGCAACGTGGCTGAGGCCATTTCGGTTATTTCAGAACCCGTTGCTCCGCGCCCGGCGCATCGTCCGGCAAGGAGGAGGCGGTAGTTTCGAGGCTCAAAACGTATGTTTGCATTAAATTCCTGTTTATGACTCTCTCCGTTGGCGACCCTGCCCCCAATTTTACCACTACTGACCAACACGGTCAGCCGTTGAAGTTGACTGACTTTCGCGGTAAAAAAGTGGTCCTCTACTTTTATCCGAAAGACGACACCCCTGGCTGCACGGCTCAGGCCTGTAGCCTCCGCGATAATTACGCTGAGCTAAAAGAGGCGGGCTACGACGTGTTGGGCGTGAGCGTTGACGACGAAAAATCGCATCAGAAGTTTACCAAAAAATATGACCTGCCCTTCGCTTTGGCTGCTGATACTGACAAATCTGTCGTAGAAGCCTACGGCGTTTGGCAGGAAAAGTCGATGTATGGCAAGACGTACATGGGCACGGTGCGGACCACGTTTCTGATCGACGAAAATGGCATCATCACCGACATCATTGAGAAAATAGACACCAAAAATCACGCACAACAGGTTTTAAAATGAGCCTTATGTCTTCCCGCATCGGCGGATCGGTTGACTGTTTTCAGTTGCTTCCCGTTCAGCAGGGTATTGCGCGAAGCAACTGAAAACAGTCAACCAGTCCGCCGGTGTGGGAAGACAGAAGGCTCCTTCAGAAATGGAAATACAACAACTCGAACAGATCGCCTCGCAGGTACGGCGCGATATTTTGCGGATGGTCTCTGCGGTTAATTCGGGCCACCCCGGCGGTTCGCTGGGATGCACCGACCTTTTTGTGGCCCTCTATTTCGACGTGATGCGCAGGAAAATGGACATCGACGCTAAACCTATTTTTGACATGGACGGCAAAGACGAAGACCTGTTTTTCCTGTCAAACGGTCATATTTCGCCTGTTTTCTATTCGGTGCTGGCGCGTTCGGGCTATTTTCCGGTGTCTGAACTGAGCACATTTCGTAAGCTCGACAGCCGGTTGCAGGGGCACCCCACCACGGCTGAACACCTGCCCGGTGTGCGCATTGCGTCGGGGTCGTTGGGGCAGGGTTTGTCAGTAGCTGCCGGTGCGGCGTTCGCCAAACGGCTCAACAACGACGACAAGCACGTTTATGTGCTCATGGGCGACGGTGAACAGCAGGAGGGACAGGTTTGGGAAGCCGCGCAGTTTATTCCGAACAAAAAGCTTGGCAACGTCACGGCCATCATCGACTATAATCTCGCGCAGATCGACGGTACTACTACGGGCGTCAACGACAACCGCGACCTCGGTGCCAAATACCGCGCCTTCGGCTGGAATGTGGTGGAGATGCAGGGCAACGACATGGGCGACATCATCAAGACCCTGAAAGATGCCAAATACGCCGATACGTCGGACCGCCACGACGTACCGACCCTGATTCTGATGCACACCCTGATGGGCTACGGTGTCGATTTCATGGCGGGCAATTACAAGTGGCATGGCACGGCCCTCAACCCCGAACAAATGGCCAACGCCCTCGGCCAACTGCCTGTGTATGCGGGCATGGAAGATTATTAGGTAGTAAGTTCCTGATTTGCAATCGAGAACAGCAATTGGCCAATGAAAATCAAACGCCTCGTCATCGAAAATTTCAAGTCTATCGAACGGATTGAGCTTATTGAGCCCAATCCGTTCACGGTCTTTGTCGGCCCAAACGGCTCCGGCAAATTGAATATTTTCGAGGCGTTAGAGTTTTGGAACATTAGCCATCACGTTGATGATCATGTGAACGATTTATTCGGTGGAGATGAAGCTCTACTTAATCGTACATTAAAAGATCCTTCTTTTTTGCTTATGCTAGATTTCGATAGTTTCTATTTTGAAGAATCTGGTTATTTTTCGAATCCACCACAAGCGTTACTAGATCCACGGCGAAGGTTTGACTTCGATAAAGTACCGAGATATGATGAGCAAACATATAACCAGTTTTATCGGGGCTTTACAAGATTATTTGTCGGTAATCAGAAGATAGTAAAATTGTCTTATAATGGTGATAAAAGGCTTTCACTTTCGGCTCAAAATCTCGAAAAAGTTTTAAAGCGACTTTTAAGTAACCATCTATTGAAGGAAGAGATTTTTGAGTGGCTTGATCTTTTTATTCCTGGTTTTAAATCTGTTGAAGTGGATGACCGAAATGAACTACATTGGTTTGAAGATTCAAGTGACAAATATTTCACCAAAGATTTAATCTCTGATGGCACTTATAGTATTCTTGCTCTGCTGACAGCCGTTTATCAGAGTGACGACGAACCTCAATTCTTGTGCATTGAAGAGCCTGAGAACGGGCTTCACCCAAAGGTGGCACGTGAACTAATGGATTTCTTTCGATTCATGTGTGAAGAACGGGGGCATTACATTTGGGTTAACACCCATTCACCTTACATGGCCTCGCGTGTGAAACCGGAAGAGCTGGTAACAGTAAATAAAGTGAAACAATTCAAGGGCATGGATTGGTATGGTTTAACTGCGGACGAAGCATGGCTTTCGAACGTGCTGGGCGGCGGAAATCCATGGTAAAGCTTGGTATTATTTGTGAAGGTGAGACAGAAAGTGTCTTTTTTAGTACGCATCATTTTAAAGACTGGCTATTCAATCTGAATATTGATTTTGTAGGGTTTGCTATAACTGGAAGTAAAACACAGTATAAAGAGAATCTGCTAACTGTTTATCGAAATACCTTAATAGGGCTAGGTGCAGAATGGATTATTGCATTGGTGGATCTAGACGATGATTCCTGCATCACATTTACTAAACAGGCGATTCCACAATTCGACAATCAGGCTATTGTAGTGGCTGTTAAAGAGTTTGAAAATTGGTATCTGGCCGATACTCAGGCATTAAGTGCTTTTATTGGCAAAGAAACTTTTATAGCTGATCCAGAGATAGAATCAGATGCAAGTCGAAAGATTATTGAACTGTACGGTCAGCGTTTTGCTAAGAGTAAAGTCAGGCTAGCCAATAGTATGAAGCGTTGTGGCTTCACCATTCAACGCGCTGCCGAGTATCCGAACTGCCCGTCGGCGCGGTATTTTTTGAATAAATTGCAAACAATCGCTTCGGCGAACTGAGCATACACATGAAAAAATTCGACTACACAGACAAAAAAGATACCCGCTCCGGTTTTGGTGCGGGGATGCATGAACTGGGAAAAACCAACCCGAATGTGGTGGCCCTCACCGCCGATTTGGCCGGCTCATTAAAGCTGGATGCCTTTATCAAGGACTTCCCGGATCGGTTCATCCAATGCGGCATTGCCGAAGCCAACATGATTTGCGTATCGGCGGGGTTGACCATTGGGGGCCATATCCCGTTTGCCACTACGTTTGCCAACTTTGCTACCGGTCGGGTGTATGACCAGATTCGGCAATCGGTGGCGTATTCGGAGAAGAACGTGAAAATCTGCGCGTCGCACTCCGGGCTGACGTTGGGCGAAGACGGAGCGACGCACCAGATTCTGGAAGATTTGGGCATGATGAAGATGCTGCCCAACATGACGGTGATCAACACTTGCGACTACAACCAAACCAAAGCTGCCACCCTCGCCATTGCCGAACACGTTGGCCCGGTATACCTGCGGTTTGGTCGCCCGGTGCTGCCCGTATTTACGCCCGCCGACCAGACATTCGAGATTGGCAAGGCGTGGCACATGAACGAGGGTGATGCCTGTTCGGTGTTCGTAACGGGCAATCTGGTTTGGGAGGCCGTGCTGGCGGGTGAACAACTGGCCGCTGAAGGCATCGAGATCGATTTGATTAACATACACACCATCAAACCGTTAGATCAGGAGGCGATCCTGAACTCGGTGAAGAAAACGGGTTGTGCGGTGTCGGTAGAAGAACACAATATCTGGGGTGGCCTCGGCGAAAGTATTGCCCACGTTTTGGCGCAGAATTTGCCGCGTCCTCAGGAGTTTGTGGGTACAAAGGACACCTTCGGTGAGAGCGGCACCCCCGACCAGCTACTCGAAAAATACGGCCTCAAAGCCGCTAACATTGTTGACGCCGTGAAAAAGGCGATGGCAAGGAAATAAGTTTGAATGACTGACAAGGAATTACTCGAAAAATACCGCGATCCGTCGAGCCGGAATTATGCCTTTAATCTGATGGTCAAAATGTACCAGCAGAAAATCTATTGGCATATCCGCAAGATGGTGATCGACCACGACGATACCGACGACCTGGTGCAGGATACGTTCGTGAAGGTGTGGGCGAGCCTGGAACAGTTTCGGGGTGACAGTCAGTTGTATACGTGGATATATCGCATTGCCACTAACGAGTGTCTGAACTTCCTGAACAAGAAGCGCCGACGGTTTTTTTTGCCCATCGGCGACGTGGAAGGTGAGTTGATGGAGAAGCTGGAAACCAACGCCGACTACGTCACAAGTGGTAATGACCCCAGCGGCGAAGAGATACAACTTGTTCTGCAAAAAGCACTGCTGAAACTGCCCGATAAGCAACGGTTGGTGTTTAACATGAAGTATTTCGATGATATGAAGTACGAAGAGATTTCCCAAATCACCGGCACATCGGTGGGGGCGTTGAAAGCGTCGTACCACCTTGCGGTTAAAAAAATCGAGGATTTTTTAACCAACCGTTAAACTTCGGCATGGCCTGAGCATCCAATAGTTATGAATACGAAACCACCTTTCCGGCTTGATGAATTGGACGCGGGGCATCCTCTGCGGCAGCATCCGTTCGAGGCAACGGGGCAGGGCGTCCCCGATCAGTATTTCGATACGCTGGCCTCGCGGGTGCAGGCCCGGATTGTGGAGCAGCGGAAACACGAAGAGAGCCATGTTGGGCCACTCATAAGCTGGTCTTGGGGCCGCACTGTGGCGTCTTTGGTTGGGGCGGGTCTGGTAGCAACGTTGGTTTATGTCACCTGGCCGCAACGGCAGGAAACGATTGGGCGTGAGTCGTTGAGTGGGGTGAGTGATGCCGCCATCGTTGCCTACCTCGACGAGCAGGGACTGAACCCCGACGACCTGGCCACAACCCCCGCCGCCGATGCATCGATCATGGACGACTCGACCACGATTCAGTACCTTGACCTGAAACCCGATGCTATCCGGCAGTATCTTGATATGCAAAATATTGATCTTGAACAGCTTAAATCTGATTCATGATCTATTTTTTACAACCTACACTTATGAAGCACCTACTATTTACCCTTCTATTGTTGACGACGCTAGCGCTAGGACGCCTTTCGGCTCAGAATGACAACCAGCGTATCGAATCGGCTAAGATTGCGTATATCACCAACCGGCTCAACCTGACCACCGAACAGGCTCCCCAATTTTGGGCGATTTATAATGAGTACAACGGCAAGAAAAAGGATCTGAACCGAAAGGTGCGCCAACTGATGGGCGAAAACTCCAAGCAGGGCGTGCTGAAACAGAATGATGCTGATGTGCTTACCCAGTTGAAAGACATCAACAATTCGAAGCAGAAAATTGCCGATTTAGATGATGAATATATGCCGCGTTTCCTGAAAGTAATCAGCCCACCCCAACTACAGGAACTCTACAAAGCCGAACGCGACTTCAACCGTCGACTGCTGGAAAAGCTCAACACGAATCAGGATTAAAGGAAAGGGAGAAAAGGGACGAGCGGGAGGAAGGGGAGAAGAGG
>JBBRMP010000060.1:0-25817 GCA_038230755.1 Cytophagales bacterium
CGAATTTCGGCTTCGTCATGCACACCACCCAGCGCCATCCGGCTGTATTTGCGGCCCAGTGCTTTGGCAATGGAACGCCCCAACGAGGTTTTGCCCACGCCCGGCGGACCATATAAGCACAGGATCGGCGCTTTCATAGCCTCCGATGAACGTAGCTTATTTTTGGCATCGCGGCTGCGGCCATTAGCTCCGCTTGTACCGGCGGCTTCGTGGGCGGCTTCCTGCGCGGCCGTTGCTTCGGCTACCCGCTCCGTTTTCAGCTTCAGTACGGCGAGGTATTCGATGATACGCTCCTTCACTTTTTCCAACCCGAAATGGTCGCCATCCAGAATTTTCTGCGCCCGTTTCAGATCGAAATTATCTTTCGTGTACTCATTCCAGGGCAGGTCCACCATCAGCTCGATGTAGTTCATCGTGATAGGGTATTCGGGCGCCATAGGGTTGCTGCGCTGGAGTTTTGCCAGTTCTTTATCGAAATGCTCGCGGATGGGTTTCGTCCAGTTTTTCTTGGCGGCTTTAGCCCGAAGTTCGTCCAACTCACGGTCGGGCGTGTCCATACCAAGCTCATCCTGAAGCACTTTCATCTGCTGCCGCAGGTAATAATCGCGCTGTTGCTGGTCGAGGTCTAGGCTGGCTTTGCTCTGAATTTCGCGCTTTAACTCAAGGAGTTGTACTTCCTTTAGCATGTATTCGAGCAAAAGCTGCGCCTGCTGTGTCCCATCGACTTTCTCCAGTAACCGCTGTTTTTCGGCCACGTCGGCGTTGATATTCGACGACAGAAAATGCACCAGAAACATGGGGCTTTCGATGTTGTCGAGCGCAATGCGGGCCTCTTGCGGAATCTCCGGGTTGAGCCGCAGAATCTTGTAGGCAGCTTCTTTCAGCGTTTGAATCAGCGCTTTGCCTTCCTTTTTACTGGCATTGTGGAACACATCGTCGATGGGGCGCACATTGGCGGCCATGAACGGGTCTTCCTGGACGATCTTGCCGATTTCGAACCGCTTTTTGCCCTGAATAATGATCGTAATATTGCCATCGGGCAGGGTAATCATTTTAATGATGTAGGCCACCGTACCCAACTGGTAAAGATCGTCAGGAGTGGGTTCGTCTTTTTGCTGATTGGCCTGCGCCACCACGCCGATGATCCGGTTGCCTTTGTAGGCTTTCTTTACCAACCGCACCGATTTCTGCCGCCCAACGGTAACGGGCACCACCATGCCGGGGAAAAGCACGGTATTGCGAACGGGCAGAATGGGTAGGTTTTCGGGTATTTCATAATCCGCATCGTCGCCATCGGGCGACCCCAGCGGAATCATTTCAATACTATCTAAATCGTTGTCGGCCAGAAATAAGTCTGATGCCAAATTGTGGGGGAACATCATAGTACGCCTGCCAATCTGGCAGTGCATTTATATTGAAAGAGGAAATCTGCGATGAGTGGGTGAGGATAGGTAATGTTGTCAAGGAGTGTGCCAGAGCGAAGCTGACAGGCCCTAAAACCCGCGTTACCACAATGTTAACGGATGTAGGTAGTGAAAGGTAACACTAAAGCGTTACTGCCTGCACGGGTTGATTGTTTCGGAACACAACCGTTTTCTTGACTTGATTTAGCTGTATCGTCACCAAGTTAACCTGATCTGGAAATAAATCTATGAACAAATCTTGTTTTATGAATACATTTTGCGCTTTACTTATGTAAGGCATTTCCAGGTAAACCCACTGGGCATCGGCTTCCTGCTCATAGCCAACGTAGGTAATGGGGGTTGGCTTACGGTCGGCGTTGGCTACCGCAAAATGCTTACGTATGTATTGTTCGATGAGTTTATCCTGCTTCTGTCCGTTGTTGAGGCGCACGGGTTTGCCGCCATTTTCTTTGGTCAGCGCCGTCTCGAAATCATCCGTAAATACCCGCACACTGACCTCAAATGTCTGCCGTTGAGCGTCATACTGCATCTGTGTCAGGCTGGTATGGAAGGGGTGAAAAAACGGGGAGGAAGGGGAGAAGGGGGAGGAAAAGGACGAGAGGAACAATAGAATTATTACCAATGCCAACGCAATTCCTTTTTCTCCCGCTCGTCCCATTGCGCTCTTTCCTCCGTTATTTAAAGAAGATATCATTCAAAAAGGCAAATGCCATCAGGCCCAGCAACAGCACCATACCGACGCGTTGGGCACCTTCCACAAATTTGTCCGACGGCTTGCGACCCGACACGATTTCGTAAAGCAGCATGGTGGCGTGACCACCGTCGAGGGCAGGGATAGGGAGCGCGTTCATGAACGCAAGCGCCATCGACAGCAAGCCCGCCAGCGACCAGAACCGGGTCCAGTCCCAGACGCCGCCAAACATTTTGGCAATGCCTACGGGGCCGCTGATGGCTTTCGAGGCCGATACTTCGCCTTTGAAAATCTTGCCAAACCCGCGAATATTGTCATAAATCACGCCAAAGGCCCGTTCGGTTCCCTTGCCCACTGCCTGCCCGAAGGTGTAGTCGATATGGGTTTCTTTCAGCAATGAGTTGGGGAAGAAACCAATGGTGCCCTCGGTCGACACCGTAGGCTTGATCGTCAGTGCCTGACTGCCGCGCTGAATACCTACCGTAATGGGTTTGCCTTTGTTGGCCCGGACGGCCTCCTGTACTTCGTGAAAAAAGGCGGTCGGCTGACCATTTACGCTCGTGATGCGGTCGCCAGCCTTCAAACCAGCCTTCGCAGCGGGCGAAGCGGGTTGCACCTCGCCAATGTTAAAGGGGAAAATAGGCTGAATAAACTGACCAGCGCTTTCTTTGCTCGAAAACTTCTCGGCCATGTTGTTCGGCACGTCGATCTGCAACCGCTCCAGGCTACCGTTGGCCGTTGGCCGTTCCACCGTGTAATAGCTGTTGTTGCCCAGCAGCACGTCGGGGCTGGTCACATCGGCAATGTTATCGAAAGGCTTGCCATTGATCTCCACGATGTGGTCGCCGGTTTTCAGGCCAATTTGCTTGCCGTATTCCAGCGCCACGATCCCGAATTTGGCATCGCGCGAGGCAATATACGTGCTGCCGAGGCTGTAGATCAGCGACACAAAAATGACGATACCCGTGATGATGTTGACGATAATACCGCCCAGCATCACCACCAGACGCTGCCAGGCTGGTTTGGCTCGAAACTCGTAGGGCTTAGGTTCGTGCGCCATCGCTTCGGTATCCAGCGATTCGTCGATCATGCCCGAAATTTTTACGAACCCTCCCAGCGGAATGGCACCAAGGCCATATTCTGTTTCGCCCTTGCGGAAGCTGAACAACTTTGGCGGGAAGCCAATGAAATACTGCTCTACCCGCATGCCAAACATCCGCGCGGCTACCAGGTGCCCCAACTCGTGCAGGCCAACTAAAATTGACAGGGCCAGCAAAAGCTGACCAACCATGATTGCTATTTCCATTGTGTGTTTAAATCAGCCGCGCCTTGCCGTAATCCGCTCCAATAGGTCGGACTTATCGATACTCATATGCTCGGCGATGTCATTCAAAATACTGTTTAATGTACCCACCTTGATGTCGGCTACTTACTGGACCATTGAGAATGTCTAATAGATAACATCCAGTGTCTAACGTCTACTTTACAACAAAAGTACCAATCTTTTCGGTCGCTAACCGGCGGGTTTCTGCATCGGTAGCCACGTAGTCGTCGTAGGCGGGTTTGGCAATGAACGTGGCCCGTTGCATGGCCTCTTCGATCACGTCTGAGATACCAAGGAATGAAACCCGGTCGTGGAGGAACGCATCAACGGCTACTTCATTGGCGGCGTTCACGATACAGGGCATGTTGCCGCCGCGTTCCAGTGCGTCGAAGGCCAGTTGCAGGTTACGAAACGTCTCCGGGTCGGGCTGCTCGAAGGTGAGCGAGGGATAGTTGGCGAAGTCGAACCGGGGAAAGTCCGACTTGAGCCGGTTGGGGTAGCCTAGCGCGAATTGAATGGGCAGTTTCATGTCGGGCAGACCCATTTGCGCTTTCAGGCTACCATCCTCAAACTGCACCAGCGAATGCACGATGCTCTGCGGATGCACCACCACGTCGATCTGATCGGGCCGCAGGGCGAAGAGCCATTTGGCCTCGATCACCTCCAGCCCCTTGTTCATCAGCGTCGCCGAGTCGATGGTGATTTTCGCGCCCATCGTCCAGTTCGGGTGTTTCAGGGCTTGCGCTTTGGTAACAGTATCCAGAAACGCCCGGTCTTTCCCCCGAAACGGCCCACCCGATGCCGTCAGGATGATCTTCTCGATGGGGTTATGAAACTCGCCCACCAGACACTGAAAAATGGCCGAATGCTCTGAATCGACGGGGTAAATGTTCACACCTTTGGCCGCAGCCATCTGCGTAATCAGTTCGCCCGCTACCACCAGCGTTTCTTTGTTCGCCAGCGCAATGTGCTTCCCCGCCTCGATGGCTTTCATGGTGGGCAACAGCCCCGCATAGCCCACCATCGCCGTGAGCACGATGTCGATACTATCCATCTGCACCACGTCTGATACCGAGGCCAGCCCGGCATATACCTTAATATCAAGCGGATCGAGGGCGGCGTGTACCTTGTCATACCGCGATTCGTCACAGATCACGACCACGTTAGGATGTACCAGCCGGGCCTGTTCAATGAGCAGATCGGCGTTGTGGTTGGCGGTCAGCACCTCGACCTGAAACTGATCGGTATGGGCCAGTATTACTTCAATCGCCTGCGTGCCAATGGAACCCGTCGAGCCAAGAATGGCGATATGTCGTTTGGGGGAAGGATTAGTCATTCAATAATTGATGAGCTTGCAGGTATTTTTTAATTTCTTCAATGACAAACGCGGCATCATTTACTGCTTTTTGCGCATCGGATGGGCCGATGATTGCGTCGAAATCATAATCTGCTTTTTCCCGTAAATCTTCTGTTTTAGATAAAATTGCGCTAAGTGACCGGGGCAGTTTGTTGTCTGAAAAATAGATTTCGTGAAGTTTATTTTGTAAACTTTTATGCGTTTTGACGAATACGCCTTCGATAAATAGTAACGTGCGGAAAGCATCGAACATGGCGTAATAAGCTCGATTTACGGCACCTGATAGATGGCTTTCAGCTAACAGGAGTTGAGCTGCCGCCAAACTATCATCCGCTTTGTTGATAAGTTTAATTACCCGCTCTTTCACAACTCGATTCCATCTTTGTGGACAAACATGAGCAGAAATGTTTCGGCGCGTTCATAGTTGTCTACCAACATTGGAATAGCTGATACTTTTATCTGATCGTTCAACATATATGGATACGTGATGTCAAACAATTTATCTCGCTTTAAATCATCCATAGATAGTCCATTAATAACGGGCATAATATCAATGTCTGATTCGTCGTGGAAATCACCACGAGCGTAGGAGCCGAACAGGATAATTTTCTGCAACCGGTCGCCGTAGAACTGCGCTAGTTCACCCTTCACGCGTGCCAGCACCGCCCGAATGGGTTCGGGGACGTGGGCGAGGCGGTTGGGGGGGAGCAGTTGCGTTTCCATACATCAAAACTAACGCATTACGGCCAACAACCCGTCGGCGAGGGCGCGGTCGTTACTGAGGCGGGGTACTTTGTTCTGGCCACCGAGTTTGCCCTGCGCCTTCATATACCGCTGGAAGGCCCCGCGCGGCAGTGGCGTCAGCACCAGCGGACGGAGGATGCTGCCCTCCATGAGATCGTCGTAATAGACGTTCAGTTGGGCAAGGCGGGTGTTGAGGTCGTGGGCGAAACGTACCTGATGGGTGGGGGGCTGGGCAAACTCAATCAGCCATTCGTGGTAGGGAAGACCCTCCGACGGTGACACCATTGGGGCCACCGTGAACTCGACTACCTCCGTGCCGGGCTGTTGCTGCATGGCGTACTGCAACGCCTTTTCCACCTCCTCGCCAATAACATGTTCGCCAAAGGCCGAGATGAAATGCTTGATCCGGCCCGTAACCACAATCCGGTGGGGGTTGCGGCTTACAAACTTCACCGTATCGCCCAACGAATAGCCCCACAAACCGGCGTTATTGTTGATGATGACGGCATAGTTCACGCCCAGTTCCACTTCGTCGACGGTCAGGCGGCGCGGGTTTTCGGCAAAAAACTCGTCGGCGGGGACGAACTCGAAAAAGATGCCGCTGTCTACCAGCAGGAGCAACCCCTCGGCTTCCTGCGAATCCTGGTAGGCGATAAAACCTTCGGAAGCGGGGTAGGTCTCGATGCTGTCGATACGTTTACCGATGCTCTCGAACAGCCGCGCCCGGTACGGCTCGAAATTCACGCCGCCGTACACGAACAGCGAAAACTGCGGAAACACGTCTTTTATGGCCTTACCGGTGCGGGCCTGAATCCGGTCGAAATACATCTGCACCCAGGGCGGAATCCCCGAAATGAGCGACATCGGCTGGTCGATGGTTTCGTCGATAATCCGGTCGAGTTTGGTTTCCCAGTCCTCAATCGTATTCGTCTCGTAGCTCGGCATCTGGTTCGACCGGAGATAAGCCGGAACATGGTGATTCACAATGCCCGACAGCCTTCCGGTGTAGATGCCCGCTTTCTGTTCCAGTTCGGGACTGCCCGACAAAAAGATCAGTTTTTGGTCCAGAAAGGCCGATTTTCTGGTTTCATCGATGTAACACAGTAGCGCGTCGCGGGCCGAGTTGATGTGATTTGGAAGTGATTCCTTCGTCAGCGGGATGTATTTTGTACCCGATGTCGTGCCCGACGTTTTGGCGAAATAAGTGGGTTTGCCGGGCCAGAGAATATCCGGTTCGCCATGCACCACCCGCTCAATGTAGGGTTTCAGAGTTTCGTAATCGCGGATGGGTATCGCCTGCCGGAAATCGGCCACGGTATGGATATCGGTAAAGTGATGATCGCGGCCAAATTGGGTGGTTTTGGAGCGGCTGACGAGGTGTTTCAGCCAGCGTTGTTGTGCCTCGCCGGGCTGCTCGCGCCAGGGTTGTTGGCGTTGACGTACCCACCGGGCCAGCGGTTTGCTAAAAATCGAACGGATTCCCATAAAGCAAAGGTAGAGTGAGAAGCAATCCTTTGCGTCTCACTCGCGCAAGGGGTTGCGGTAGAATACCAGGCGGTTTTTGCCCGGACAATTGCTGACGCGAGTGAGACGCAACCGATTGCCACACCGGCGGACCGGTCTCTACGTTTTGTCCAAAATGCTTTGACCCCCTAAATCACCCATTTTTCCGCTAAAAACCCTGCATACAGCCAATTTGAGGCATAAGTGATGGCAATAACCTTTTTTCGTCGGTTGGATTTTCGCGGTTTTATTCCTACTTTTGCGGCCTAAATACGTACACAATTTCTTAGCTCGTCATACAAAATGATTACGGAAACGGCAGTCAATACAGGTAAGATCACCCAGGTGATTGGACCAGTGGTGGACGTGAGTTTCGAGGCCGAAGGCTCTCGGATACCCGCCATTCTCGATGCCCTGCAAGTGACCCGCGCCAATGGCCAGGTCGTTATTATGGAGTGCCAGCAGCACCTTGGCGAAGACCGCGTTCGCGCCATTGCCATGGATTCTACTGAGGGCCTGCAACGGGGCATGGAGGTTGTTGACCTCGGCGGCCCCATCACCATGCCCATCGGCGACGGCATCAAAGGCCGGTTGTTTAACGTGGTGGGTGAGGCCATCGACGGCCTGGGCCCCCTGCCCAACGCCAAGCGTTCGTCTATTCACCGGGCAGCCCCCCGGTTTGAAGACTTGGCTACCTCAACCGAAGTACTCTACACGGGTATCAAGGTGATTGATCTGTTGGCCCCCTATGTGAAAGGGGGTAAAATTGGTCTTTTCGGTGGTGCGGGTGTAGGCAAAACCGTATTGATTCAGGAGTTGATTAACAACATTGCCAAGGCCTATGAAGGGCTGTCGGTGTTTGCTGGTGTGGGCGAACGTACCCGCGAAGGCAATGACCTGATGCGCGAAATGATCGAAGCCGGTATTATCAAATACGGCGACGCGTTCAAGCACAGCATGGAAGAAGGCGGCTGGGACCTTAGCAAAGTTGATTACGAAGAACTCAAAAAATCGCAGGCAACGTTCGTATTCGGGCAGATGAACGAACCCCCCGGAGCGCGGGCCCGTGTGGCCCTGTCGGGTCTGACGATTGCCGAATATTTCCGCGACGGTGGCGATGACGCCGAAGGGCAGGGTCGTGATATCCTGTTCTTTATCGATAACATTTTCCGCTTCACACAGGCTGGTTCAGAAGTGTCGGCCCTGTTGGGTCGGATGCCTTCAGCGGTAGGTTATCAGCCCACGCTGGCTACCGAAATGGGTGCCATGCAGGAGCGTATTACCTCGACCAAGCGGGGTTCAATCACCTCAGTACAAGCCGTTTACGTGCCCGCCGATGACTTGACTGACCCCGCGCCGGCCACGACGTTTGCCCACCTTGACGCCACCACGGTACTAAGCCGGAAAGTAGCCGAACTTGGTATCTATCCCGCCGTTGACCCGCTCGACTCTACGTCACGTATCCTGAGTGCCGAAGTACTTGGCGACAAACACTACGGCACTGCCCAACGCGTGAAAGAGATTCTGCAACGCTACAAAGAATTGCAGGATATCATCGCCATTTTGGGTCTGGAAGAACTTTCGGAAGATGATAAGCTGGTGGTAAGCCGCGCCCGTCGGGTGCAGCGTTTCCTGTCGCAGCCGTTTTTCGTGGCCGAGCAGTTTACGGGCTTGAAAGGTGTGCTGGTTGACATTCAGGACACGATCAAAGGATTCAACGAAATCATCGACGGCAAGTATGACTACCTGCCCGAATCGGCCTTTAACCTCGTCGGCACCATCGACGACGCCGTAGTGAAAGGCGAGCGGCTGATCAAAGAAGCAGGACAATAAAATAGTCGTAAGTCGTAAGTCGCAAGTCGTAAGTGGCTTCGCGTAGGTAGCTTACGGCTTGTGACTTACGACTTACGACTTACGACTATTTTTATGCAACTCGACATCATTACTCCAGATCGGAAAGTGTTCTCTGGCGAGGCTTCGTCGGTGACGTTTCCGGGTACGGAAGGGCAATTTCAGGTGCTCAACGACCACGCACCACTGGTGAGTACGCTGGCTCGCGGGCCGGTGACCATTGCCACGGCAACGGGTCAGCAAACGTTCACCGTTGATGGTGGCGTGGTGGAAGTACTCCGCAACAAGGTGCTGGTGCTGGCCGAAGCCGTTTTGGCCGCTTAGATCACTCCGATACAATTTCCAAACCGGCAGATTCAGCAATGAGTCTGCCGGTTTTTTATGCATCGTACCTTTGCTTCATGAATTACACCGAACTGCAACTCACGCTCGATCCCGACTTTGCCGATATACTCACCGCTGAACTGGCGGAGCTTGGTTTTGAATCCTTTACCGAAACCGACGAGGGTATCAACGCCTATATTCCCGAACCCGATTTTGATGTCGATGCCGTGGCTGAGGTGGTGGCTCGATATTCGGGACAAACGGCAATAGCTTATGTTGTCCATTCGTTAGAAAAGACGAACTGGAACGCCGAATGGGAGCAAAATTACCAACCAATCGAGGTACAGGCGGACGGCGGAAAATCAGTACGGGTACGGGCGTCGTTTCACCAACCCAACCCGACGTTTACCTACGATCTGGTGATCAATCCAAAGATGTCGTTTGGGACGGGGCACCACGAAACCACCCACATGATGATGCAGCACCAACTGGGGCTGGACCATGCCGGGAAAGCTGTCCTCGACGTGGGTAGCGGCACTGGAATCCTGGCCATTTTGGGACTGAAACTCGGTGCTACCGACGCGCTGGCGTTTGATATTGAGGAGTGGGCGGTGGAAAACGCGATTGAAAATGCGGCCCTGAATGACTGCCGGGCGTTGCGCGTTTTTCAGGGTACCATCGCTGGCGTTGCTGCCGATGAACGTTTCGAAATTATTCTGGCAAACATCAACCGCAACGTGCTGCTGGCCGAAATTCCGACGTATGTAAATCACCTGAAATCAGGTGGGCAATTGCTGGTGAGTGGTTTCTATGAGACCGATGCGCCTGATATTCAACAAAAAGCAGTCGAATCAGGATTGACACAAATAGGCTATCTGACACGCCATCAATGGGCATCGGTAGTGTTTGAAAAAGAACGGTAAGCAACTCATAATGAAGCAATTACTTAGCACTTTATTCATTACCCTTCTGGCCGTTTCGCTGGCGGTGGGGCAGGTGGTGAAGCTGTCCGATAACCCGGAACAGTTCACCGCCGATATCCAGAAACTGATGGCAACGGGTGGGCCGATGGCCGTGAAGGCGGGTAACGACCTGATGGCGGTGTTGGGCGAGTCGCGGCTGGACGCGAAGCAGCGCGACCGGCTGATGGTGCTTTGCCGGAAAATGAACCAGAAACGGTACGCACCGTTGGCTCATTTCGCGCCGCTGTTTGAGGCGCTGTACCACGCTATTTATACGACTAAGCCCGCCGTGACGGCCCCCGATATTGACAACTTGCTGCTGATTGCCGAAAAACAGTTTGAGACCAACGATGCCAAGGCCTTTGCCCGCACGATGGATGCCGCACGGGCGTTTCTGGAACGCCGCGAAATGTACAGTGCCAAGTTCAACAAGGCCTATTTGCTGGGTGGCACCTTCGCGCTTCGGTATATAGAAAACGGGCAGGCGGCCACGGCGGCGGAATCTACATCGGCAACGAGCGCAACTACAGTAGCGGCAGCGGCCAAGTCGAACTTTGACGGGTGGGACGCGCCCGTTGGCGTCGATAATACGCAGCCGAAAGAGATTGGCGTGGTCTATAAGCCCATTCAGCGGCGGCCCATTCCCCTGGTTTCTGGGCCGGTGGTGACCATTACCAACGCCATCGTATCGATTGTGGCCAACGGTGATTCGGTCATGGTCGAGAATACGTCGGGCGATTTTATGCTTAAAGATGGCGTTTGGGTGGGCAAGGGCGGTACGTTTTCGTGGGTGTTACAAAATATGTCCGACCGCTACGTGACCCTGACCGACTACAGCCTGGTGGCCATGAACCCGCGCCTGCTGGCCGACGACGTGAGCCTGACCATGCAGAAGGGAGCCAAACCCATTAAGGGAATTTTCGAGTACCAGAGTAAGAAACGATTTAGCAACGTACCCGACCAATACCCGCGTTTTGCGTCGTACCAAAACAACGAATCAATTCCGGGTTTGGGCGCGGGATTGACCTACCGGGGTGGGCTGGCTTTGGCGGGTAAGCAGATTATCGGCGCGTCGGCGAGTGGGCAACCGGCAACGTTGAGCGTGGCCGACCGCGACGGAAAAACGGCCTTTAAAGTACGGAGTCGCAAATTTGAGTTCCGCGATTCGCTCATTACGGCCCCCCTGGCGCAGTTTACGGGCTACATCGACATGGCCGATTCGCTGACGCACCCCGCCGTGCAGTTCAAGTTCGACAAGGAAACACGGGTGGCGTGGCTTAACAAAGTAGACCGCCTTGATTATGGCCGTGTGCCGTTTTCCGACACCTACCACAAGTTCTACATTCAGCCCGAAGTGGCCCGCTGGGACGTGCCCCGCAAGAAGATCGATTTCTACCAGATCGGGGCCAAGCGTGAGGTGCCCGTGCGGATGGAGTCGTTCGATTATTTCCAGGCGCAACGCTATTCCGACATCGCCACCGACTACGGGTTTCATCCGTTGCAGATCATTGGCAACTACATTTCGAAGACCAAACAGCAGTCGTTTCTCGACGAAGACATTACGCAGTTTGCGCCCAACGTAAACCCGCCCGTGATGCGCGGGGCACTGGCCCGGATGGTGCTGGAAGGTTATCTGGACCGCGATGAACGCACGCAGCAAATGCGCCTGAGCCGGAAGGGCATCCTCTACATCCTGGCCTACAATGAGAAAAAAGACTTCGACAACTTCCAGGTCAACTCGTTTTTCGGCAGTAGCGATTCGACCAAAAACGCGACCATTGACCTGAATAATAAAGGCAAGGTGCTGATTGTGAGGGGCGTGGATCGGTTTGTAGTTAGTGACTCGCTCAAGATTTTCGGGTTGCCTACCAACAAAACGATTTACATTGGCAAGGGGCGTTCACTGGTATTTACGGGGCAAATGAAGTCGGGCAATATGCGCTACAACGGTAACGACCTGGCCTTTGATTATGACAAGTTTGCACTGAACCTGAACAAGATCGAGTCGATCACGTTCACGCCTGAAAAGCTGGCTGCCCAGGGTCGTAACGACGAAATTGGTGGCGATATCAAGTACGAAAAACCGGGTTCAGTGCTGTTTGCCACTGCCGATAATAAATCGGGTAAGGTGAAAGGCAAAAAAACCACGCAACGGCTGGTGATGCCAGAGGGTATGACGGTGTATTTTGACCAGGAAGACCGAGGCGTTTATAAGTACAATCGGAAGGTGTATTTCAAGATTCCGGCCATCGATAATGACAGCGTCGGCAAGGGCGATATTTCGTTTATCGGTACGTTCCACTCCGACGGTATTTTCCCGCCATTCAAGGCCGAACTGAAAACCATGCCTGACCAAACGCTGGGCTTTACCCACACGCCGCCGATGCTGGGTATCTACGCGATTTACAACAGCAAATCGACGGTGAAAACGACGAGCGAACTGGTCATGGACAAGGTCGGCCTGCACACCACCGGTACGCTGACTCACCTGGCCGCCACGCTCAACGCTAAACAGTTGGTTTTCATGCCCGATTCGGTGATGGCCACCGGCGAAACGGGACAGATTGTGGAATCACAGGCGACGAAGATAGCCGCCGCAACAGCCAAAAAGGGGCAACGGGTTACGGCCACTACGGCTGCTTATTACCCCAACGTGGCCCTAAACAATTACAGCATGAAGTGGTGGCCACAAGCGGATAGCATGGTGATTGCCACGCAGAAAAACAGCTTCAACTTCTTCAACGGCACCACCAAACTGGATGGCAATCTGCTGGTTCGGGCGTCGGGTTTGTATGGTAACGGGATGCTCACCCGCAACGACGCCGAGGTGGAATCGGGCAGTATCAAGTTTAATAAAGACGGTTTCCTGGCCGATAATGCCAAATTGAAGGTGCTTTCGACGGGCGAAGTACGTGGCGTAGCCACCAAGCCCGTGCTGTTGGGAACGGCCATCGACGTTGATTTCGATCAGGCAAAAGGTATCGTAAACCTGTCGACCAACCGCGACAATCGGAGCGTGGACGATACGCTGAGTTCGAGCATGGAGTTTCCGTATACGGCCTACAAAACCAATATCAACCGGGCCATCTGGAACATTTCTGGCAAGACCATTGCCATGAAAGGCGACGTGAAAACGTCTAACTTCACCGCCACCGCCGACGAGCAGCAGGGGCTGACGTTCAACGCGGGTTCGGCTTTGTATGACATCGACAAGATGACGCTCAACATCAGTGGCGTACCTTACGTGACGGCTGCCGATGCCCGGATTTACCCTAACAAAGGCCTGGTAACGGTGCGTCGAAATGGGGATATGCTGCCCTTTACGAACGCCCGGCTGGAACTGGATACCACAAGTTTGCACCACCGCCTGCGCAACGGCAACATTCAGGTGCAGTCACGTACGCGCTTTTCGGGCGATGCTACGTACCTGTTCACAACTGCCAAGGGCGACACGTCGGCGATTAAGATGGGCAGTTTCGAGCTGAAGGAGGCCGATAAAACCGCTGCTGTGCCAACCCGCACCGTGGCTAGTCGAGGACGCAAACGTGGTGGTGCTGCTACCTCGTCGCAACCGCTGGCGACTTATTACACCGTGGCCCGTGCCGATATTCAGGAGGCCGACCGCCTGATTCTGGCCCCCAAAATTCAGTTCAAGGGTGATATTCTGATGAGGGCACCGGAGAAAGATTTGGCGCTGGACGGATACATCAAGCCTTTGTTGAAAAAGCGCCCTGATCTGGTCAGCGGCTGGATTCCGTTTAAGGAGAAGGTACTGGAAAGAATCGAGGTGCCGGTCAACGACAAGCTCAAAAACGAGGGCGATCAGGTGCTGGTGGCGGGCATCCATTCGCGCTACGGCAGCCCCGGTATTTACCCGTCGTTTTTGTCGCCGAAAGAAGACAGCCGCGATGATGATATTTTCCGGGCGGCGGGGGTAATGCATTACGACGAAAAGGAAAAAACCTTCGTCATTGCGCCCAAAGTAGGTTCCGAGGGGTTGAACGATGCTTTTGAAGGCAGCTTCCTGTTCAACGACGATAAGAGCATCATGACTTTCCGGGGGGCCATGAACCTGCTCAACGCCCGCCCCAATCAGTACATGCTGGCAAGTGGCTCGGCCCGCGTCAACGTCGATAGTGTACAGTACCGGATCAACGCCCTGTTAGCCCTCACCTTTGCCCTGCCCGAACAGATCAATCAGGCTATCGCGGCGAAACTGGTGGAAGGGAACCTGGAGGAGAAAAATGATGAACCCGCCGACGACGACCTGAACCGGGTATCGGACAAACTCCTGCCTTTGATTGGCCAAAAGGCCGTCGATGAGTACCGGAATAAGGCCCAAAATCAGCACGTTTCGCTGGCGTTGGCATCGCCCAAACTAAATACGTCGCTGGTGTTGGCCAATGCCAATCTGCGCTGGTCCGAGAAGTTCAGTGCGTTCTATACCGTGGGTAAGCTTGGCGTGTCGAATATTCAGGCGACGGACATTAATGCGCAGATGACTGGTCTGGTTGAAATCCGCAAAGGCGGCAACGGTGATGAGCTGAGCGTGTATATCGAATCGTCGCCGGAGGTGTGGGCTTTTTATGATTACAAACCGGGCGGTAAAGGGGGTGGTCAACTGGCCATCGTAACGTCGGAACAGGACATTAACGACCGGATTACGGCGCTGCTGAGCAACAACAAAACCAAGTCGCCGCTAGAGTTGGTGCCGGGTACGGAAGACGAAAAATCGCTGTTTGTGGAGCGCTACGAAGCCCAATACCGCGTCCGGGTTCGTCCCGTTGCCAAGCCGAAACCGAAAGTAGCGCCCAAAGCTCAACCGACCGTGGCCGAAGAAACCGAACCCGCCGATTCTGGCTTTGGTGCCGCAGCAGAGCGCGAGGAAACTACCCCCGGCAAACCCACGAAAGGCAAGGGTAAATCGGTCAAAACGAAGCCAGAAAGGGTAGCAACGGCTGAAACAACACCCGGCGAAACGGAACCTGTCTCAGCCGAAATGACCCCGGTTGCCAAAGAAACGGCCAAACCCAAAACTGTCACCAAGGGTAAGTCGGCCAAAGGTGAACCGACTAAAGTGGCAAAGAAAGAGCCGGTGAAGAAGGAGGAAAAAAAGGACAAGGAAGACGAGAAAGAGGGCTTCTGAGACAACCCTTTGTTGAGCTTTAGCTGCAACTATCAGAAACAAAAAAGCGTCCCCAGCAGTGCTGGGGACGCTTTTTTGTTGAACTCAATCGCCTTAAAACGGCTTGATATCGCCGCGAATTTCACCGCCGGGGTAAGCAGGCGTGTGCAGGTTCGAGTAGTAGAACCCGTTTAGCAGGCTATCCACGCGGGTGGCCGTGGTCAGCGTAGCCGTGCCGATAATGGGCGAACCCAGGGCGGCGAAAGGTATTTCAACCGGACCAACGCCTGCCGTGGTGTTTGGCGTAATGCGGTGCAAGTGCCCTGCCACCGGTGTCAAGCCCGAATATGTTACCGTGTAGCTCAGGACGCGGCTGGCGGGGTCAACCACACCCGTAAACGTACCCGTAGCCAATGATGGCGTAGGCGTTGGTTTTTCCTGCGCACCGTTCAGCATGGCGGTCAGTTTCACCGGGCCATCTATACGGACGTTACCCCGAATTTCGCCACCAGGGTTAGCTGGCGTGTGGAGGTTGACGTAGTAAAACCCGTTGAGCAGGCTGTCGGCGCGGCCCTGTGAGGTCAGTGTTGTTGTACCAATAATGGGCGAACCCAGGGTGGCGAAAGGTATTTCAACCGGGCCAACACCGGTGGGTGAGTTGGGTGCAGTGCGGTGCAGGTGACCGGCCACGGGCGTAATGCCCGAATAGGTTACGGTGTAGCTCAATACGCGGGTAGCCCGGTCCAGGATACCCACAAATGAACCCGTACCTGCCGAAGCAACCGGCGTAGGCCGTTCGGCAGCACCACTCAGCGTGGTGGTGAGGCGTACTTTGGCGTCGGGGGCAAAGCCGAGCTGGCGTTCTTCACAAGAGGTGAATAGTGCGGTGATAGCAATGGCACTCATTGCCGCGATGTAGGTAGATCGTAATGACATAACTGGTTATCGGATTTTATGAACAAGCTGAGCAAACACACCGATGCGCCTGACTGAGCAGCTACCAAAACCGGTAGCTACATGTAAACCCAGTCTGTGACCATTGTGTTCACCACAATCAACTACGATGAATTCAGGCAAATGGATGCGTGGCCCGTCCGTTTTTATCAGGTGCGGGGCTATGAATCGGCCAATCAGGTGCCTGTGAGCGTGGGCGAGGTGGCCATCAAGCGCCACTGTGGCTAACGACGCGTACCGGTTCATTCCTTTGCCAGATACCTCCGGCTGAAGCTTGCGTCATAGCCATCTGGTGAGGAAAAGTTGAGCAAAGGATCATTATTTTTGCCCTATGCTCAACGTATACCTGCTAGTAGCCACGCTGACCTGTCGCGCCGATAGCCTGCCTAAGCCCGATTCGCTGCGAATGGTGCAGTTGCCGGGTATTGTGGTGTCGGCCTCGCGGGGTGCCGAATCGGTGTTGCGCTCGCCGGTAAGCGTGGAAGTGATCGACGCCGGGCGCATTCGGCAGTCGGCGCAACCGTCGTATTTCGACGCCATTGAAAACCTCAAAGGCGTACAACTACTGACATCAAGCCTCGGTTTCAAGGTCTATAATACGCGTGGTTTTGCCAACACCACCAACGTTCGTTTCGTGCAACTCGTGGATGGTCGCGACAATCAGGCCCCGCACATTGGCGCACCCATTGCCAACGCGCTGGCTCCGTCAGACCTTGATATTCAGCGGGTTGAAGTAGTACCCGGCGTGGCTTCGGCGCTTTATGGCCTCAACGCCCTCAATGGTTTGGTGTCTATTTTTACCCGCAACCCGTTCGACTCACCGGGCCTGAGTGTGGGGCAAAAAACGGGCCTGATTTTTCCCGGATCGCTGAACAAAGACCCCGCTGATGGCACCACCAACTACACGGGCATGACCAATGCGTCGCCTAAGCTGTATTCAGAAAATAGCCTGCGCTATGCCCGGCGCATTGGCCAACGCTGGGCCGTGAAACTGAACCTCGTCTACCAGCACGGCTACGACTGGATTGCGGGCAACCGGGCCGACCTGACCCCCAATGCCAACGTCTCGCTGGGCTTGTTTGGCACCGATAACCCCGCTATCGACGCCGTAAATGGCTACGGCAACGAAGCCGCCAACCGCCGAACGATTACGCTGGGCGGCAAAAAGTACGTGATTGCCCGCACGGGCTATTACGAAGCCGACGCCACCGACTACCGCCTCCAGAACCTGCGCGGCGATGTGTCGGTGCATTACCGGTTCCGCCCCAACGTCGAACTGGCGTATACCTATCAGGCCGCCACGCTCGACAACGTGTATCAGCGCACCAACCGGTTCCGGCTCGACAACTACCACCTCGGCCAGCACAGCCTCACGTTCACCTCGCCATCGGTGCAGGCGCGGGCGTATCGCACCCACGAAAACACCGGTGATTCGTACAACATCCGGTCGATGGCCGAGAACATCGACAGGGGTTTCAAGTCTGATAATCAGTGGTATAATGATTTTACAAACCAGTTTAACGCCGACACCAAAGCGGCACTTTCGATACCTGATGCCCTTCGTGATGCCCGCGCCGTGGCCGACAAAGGCCGCCTGGTGCCGGGTACGGCTGCGTTCAACGACCAGATTGCGAAACTTCGTGGCATTAATAACTGGGATATTGGCGCGGCCCTGCGGGTAGCGTCGTGGCTGTATCATGCCGAGGCGCAGGTAGCACCCACGAAGGTGCTGTGGGCAAGCTTCCGGCAACGCACGGGCATCGACATTCTGGCCGGTGTTGACATTCGGCGATACGTGGTCTTTCCCGACGGAAACTACTTCATCAACCCCACTGAACCAGGCCAAAACATCATCTATGGCAAAACGGGGGCTTTTGTTCAGGCCACCCGCCAATTTTTCGACGACCGGCTGAAGCTAACCGGCTCGCTCCGTCTCGACAAAAACGACTACTTCGCCGCCCGGCTGAATCCCCGACTGGCAGCGGTTTATTCGCCCACCGAAGCGCACAATTTTCGGGTGTCGTACCAGAATGGCTACCGATTTCCGTCGTTGTTTGAAGCGTTTTCCAACGTCAATTCCGGGGGTGTAAAGCGCGTGGGTGGCCTGCCGATAGTGTCGCAAGGGCAACAGATTTTTGAGCGGGCCTACCTGCGCACGTCCATCGACGCGTTTCAAACGGCCATCAACACCGACGTAAACACCAACAAACTCACCACCGATCAGGCTATTCAGAAGAACAAAGGCTTGCTGAAAGTCAGCCCTTATACGTACCTCCAACCCGAACAGGTGAACAGTTTCGAGTTGGGCTACAAAGGCCTGCTGTTGCAGCAACGGCTCTTTCTGGATGTCGATTTTTACTACACCACCTACCGTAATTTCATGGCGCAGGTAAACGCCAACGTGGCAAAAGGGACCAACCCTGATTCGCTGGGCTACTATTTCGCCAGCAGCACCACGCAGAACCGCTACCGCTTGTGGACCAATTCGCAAACCCGGGTTTATAACTACGGGGCTAGTCTAGGCCTCCGCTACAGCCTCACGCGTAAGTGGTCGGTGGGGGGCAACGCGTCGTTTGCGCGGCTAGCCCGGGCCGAAAACGGCGACGGCTTGGAAAGCGCGTTCAACACCCCGACCTGGATTACCAACGCCAGCGTATCGAACGCCAACGTCTGGAACGGCATTGGCTTTTCAGTCAATTACAAACACCAAAGCGCGTTTCTCTGGCAGTCGGAACTGGCCACGGGCACTGTGCAAGCCATCAATAACGTAGATGGGCAGGTGAGCTATCGACTGGCCAAAGCCCACGTACTGGTCAAACTTGGCGGCACCAACCTCCTGAATCATCCTTACTACAGTTTCATCGGCGGCCCGCTGGTGGGCGGTTTTTATTACACGAACTTGATCTGGGAAATGTGATATGACCAATGATCAACCTATGCGGTGGGCGCTGGCACTGGCCGAACGCGGGCGCGGCTACGTAAGCCCTAACCCCATGGTGGGCTGCGTGATTGTGCATGACTTGGGGCCAAATGCTACCGGGCGGGTGCTGGGCGAAGGCTGGCACGAGCAGTATGGTGGTCCCCACGCCGAAGTCAACGCCATCCGCGCCGTATCCCCCGCCGATGAAATTCTGCTGCCCACCGCCACAGCCTACGTAACGCTGGAACCCTGCTCGCACTGGGGCAAGACACCGCCCTGCGCTGAGTTGTTGATTGTGAAGCAGATAGGGCGCGTAGTGTGTTGCAACGACGATCCCAATCCGCTGGTGTCGGGGCGGGGTTTTCGGATGCTGCACGAGGCGGGTATTGTGGTAGAAACGGGTATTCTGGCTCCGGAAGGACGCGTGTTGAACGTTCGGTTTTTCACGTTTATGGAGCAAAAAAAGCCCTACATCATCTTGAAATGGGCCGAAACTGCCAATGGCTTCATCAGTGGACCGGGCGGCGCGCCGATGGCCATTACCGGCCCCGAAGCCAATGCGCTGGTGCATCGCTGGCGGGCCGAAGAACCGGCCATTCTGGTGGGCAGCGGCACCGCCCGGCAAGACAACCCACGCCTCAGCGTGCGTCTTTATCACGACTCGGAGCGGCCCGTGCGGCAACCGCTGCGCATTGTGCTGGACCGCACACTGGCACTTTCCCGACACCTGCACCTCTTCGACGGCTCGCAGCCTACGCTTGTTTACCACGCCGACACGTTGCCTTCGCCACCCAGCCTCCCAAACCTGGCGTTTGCCCCACTACCCGAAAACAAAACCACACACGCGGCGCATTTGCCGGGGCTGGATGTACAGGCTATGCTGCATGATCTGCATCAGCGTAGCATACAATCTGTATTAATTGAAGGAGGAAGCCGGATCCATTCCGATTTTATGAATCGAGGATTGTGGGATGAAATAAGACTTTTTAAGAGCTTACAATTAATAGATGATGGTGTACGTGCGCCCGTATTATCCGATCAAATTCAGCTTAATTGTACAACTGAATGGGTTGGCCTGGATCAGCTTTATTGGTATCGACCTATGTTGTAATAGGCTTAGCTGTTTTTAGTTGGGCTGTACCTAAGTAGTATAAATGCGTAAGCGCGATGGCATAAAAAAGAGGGCTATGGATGACAATTTTGTCAGACATAGCCCTCTTTTTGGCATGAGTCAATTAGAGCGATACTGATTTATAAACCGTTTACGCTCAACTGTTGACCGTTGATTTAGGCAGCCACTTCTGTTTTTCTGGGCCGACCGCGTTTTTTGCCAGTTGCCGAAACGGCAGCCTTTACTTTTGGCTCGCTGTCTTTCAATTGTAATTCGTAGCCGGTCATGCCATCCTGGCTAAATTCTTTTACCACAAAAGCGTGCTTGGCTGTTTTAAAGTCCAGCCCGTTGTTGGTCAGTACACCGCCCAGTTCGATACCGTAGCTGCGCCCGGCTTTCACCAGGTCAAAGCCTTCAGCCTGCGCGTCGGTTGGCACCATATATAGCGAAGAAATCTTGCGCTTGCCTTCCTGAACGCCTACTTTGAAATGCATTGGGCCAGTCCCTAAGCCCAGAGCCGACGCTGTTTTCACGGGGAATACCACGATTCCTTTGGCCGAAATTATACCTGTCAACGTAGGTTGCTTTTTCGATTTTCTCGGCTTATCCGACTTTTTCCGGGTCTTCTGATTGTCCTGAGACGTAAAAAAACGAATGCTTTTCTCTTTCATGCTCTGTAATGTTTTGCAATCTGTCTGAATTTTACTAAAGCGAGGACGGCTAAAAGACGCCGACTCATCATTTACATGTTGCAAATCTATTAATTTGCGAATAACCCGTATCAATTATCAATAAAAATAATTGAAATAAATTAGTATTCAGCCCAAAACCTCACCATTTACCCATACACGCCGCACACTTAATGGGCTACTTAGGCGTACTAAATTAGCCGCATACCCCACGTCGATTTTGCCAATTTCGTGCGATAGCTCTATCTGTTTTGCGGGTATTTCGGTGGTCATCCGTAGCACGTCTACCAGTGGTAAACCCACCGTTTCTACGCAAAACCGCACGCAATCGGAAAGCGAAACAGCAGTGCCGGCCAATTTTCCTTCATTATTGCCATATCGTCCATGTAATGGCTGACCGGTTTCACCCGTACCTTTTATGTAATGAACCACAAAATCGCCCAGTGTAAATGCCTGTCGTGGGCCGATTTCTGAATCAACAGGTGGCACAAACAGCGCATCGGAAATTAAAAATAGCCGGTCTGGCCCCAATACGTGATAGGCTAACCTGATGGCGGCAGGGGCGCAGTGATAGCCGTCGGCCACCAGGCTCGTGACGGGCAATGAGTGGTCGAAAATGGCCCCTACGGTGCCCGGTTCGCGGCTTTCAAAGCCCCGCATGGCATTGTAGAGGTGCGTGGCCAGCCCAAAGCCCGTTCCGTCAGCGTTGGCTTCATCAAACGCCGTCATGGCCTCGGCATAGGTTGCATTGCTGTGTCCCAGCGATAGGCGCGTTCGGGGGTGCTTGAGCCGGTAGAGGGCCGACCGTTGCTCAGCAGAAAGTATTTCGGGGGCCAGTGTCAATATTGAAATCACGTCAGCATCTGTGCTGAACAGGGCCTCCAGCTCGCCTTCGGCGGGTGCCCGCACAAACGCCGCCCGGTGCGCCCCGCGCTTGATAGGGTTGAAATAAGGCCCTTCCAGATGCACACCTGGCACGTTCAGTGGCTGTTCGTCGCGTACCACCTTCACGGCGGCCATGGCCCGTTGCATCTCTTCCAGCGATGTAGAATGCATAGTGGGTAACACCGTGGTACTACCGCGGCGGGCGTGGCTGAGCCAGATATGCCGCACGGCTTCGGGCGTGGGGCTTTCGTTTAAAAATTCCTGTACCCCGCCATACAATTGCAGGTCGACGAAGCCCGGAATGAGATAATCACCACCGAAGTCAATTACCGTTGCTGAGTTAGCTGTCAACCCCTGCCCAATGGCCGAGATGCGCCCTTCGTGTACCAATACGTCAGTGTTGGGCTGTAGTGTACCGCCGGTATATACCGTGGCATTTTTGAAAAGAAGCATAGGGAGTTTTCAGTTTTCAGTCTTTAGTTTTCAGTTGCTGCGCCATATCCGGTAGGCATCTACTGTGCGAAGCAACTGAAAACTAAAGACTGAAAACTGAAAACTTATTTCTCCTGCCAGATTTCCCAGGCTTTTTCGGCTTGCAGCACCAGCATTCGGTAGCCATTCATGACGGTGGCTCCCTTTGCCCGTCCTTGACGCATGAATTCGGTTTCGGCGGGGTTGTACACCAGGTCGTAGAGGAAATGGTCAGGCGTAAGTTGCTCGTAAGGCAGGTCGGGTGCGGCGGCTACGTTGGGGTACGTACCCACCGGCGAACAGTTGATAAGTAGCTGGTAGTCAGCAATTAATGATGGGACGTTGGCATACGAAATGCCATCAGCATCAGGGGTACGCGAAACCATCTTGTACAAAATGCCCAGATCACGCAGGGCCGCCACCACGGCCTTCGATGCCCCGCCCGTACCCAACACCAATGCCTTGATACCCACCATGCCCTGTTCCAAAGGCTCGTGTCGTGCATCGTTCGTCGTGCGTCTCTCGTCCGAAAACGCCTCTTCCAGCGACTGCCGGAAGCCGAAATAATCGGAGTTAAAACCAGTTTTGGTGCCGTCTTTTTCCAGTCGAATGACGTTGACCGCGCCTACTTTTTTGGCCGAATCATCCAGGTTGTCCAGAAAAGGCAGCACCGCCGTTTTGTGCGGAATGGTTACGTTCAGGCCGCGCAGACCGGGTGTTTTTAATAAGTCAGGGAGCGCCTGTGCCACGTCGGGCATATCGAACAAATCGTAGCGGGAGTCGGGGATGCCTTCGCGGATGAATTTTTCGGTAAAGTAGTTCTGGGAAAAAGAATGCGTAAGTGGGTGGCCAATGAGTCCGTAACGTGTCATACTACAAAAGTACGGGTGCGTAGGGAATTGGCCGCCTCCACGAAACGTTGTATCTTTATCTATTCATCACTGCAGCCAATCTGGTTGCCATCCAACAGTAATTGACTGCGTGTATTGTATCGTCGATGTTGAAACGACCGGGGGCGTAAAAGGCCCCGCCCGCCTTACCGAAATTGCCCTGATTCGCCACGATGGCCATAAGATCGTGGATGAATTTCAGACGCTGCTCAATCCGGGCCATCCCATTCCGCCCTTCATTAGCCAACTCACCCGCATCACCGACTCGATGGTGGCCGACGCGCCTACCTTCGATCAGGTAGCCGACCGGGTGTACGAAATTACCGAAGGCGCTATTTTCGTGGCCCACAACGTGATGTTCGACTTCGGTTTTCTGCAAAAAGAGATGAAGTGGCTCGACCGTGATTTTCACCGGCGTACCCTTTGCACGGTCCGTTCCAGCCGTAAAATTATTCCGGGCCTGCCTTCCTATAGCCTCGGCAAACTCTGTCGGTCATTGGATATTCCGGTCTCGGCCCGTCACCGTGCCTATGGTGATGCCGCCGCTACCGTGCAACTCTTTGAACTCCTGCTGAAACACGACCGCCACGGGCTTATTCCAAAACCCAAAGTGGGGGTGTTGGTGGGGGTTTGAACTCTTCTTACGCGAACAAGTCCGTCAGCAAAAACTGGAAATCGGGGAGGAGTGGGGCGGCAGAAATGGTCATGTCGTGGCGATAAACGATTGATTCTGTGGCCGATGTGTAGGCGTAGATGCGATGCTGACGGGGGGCGATGTACCAGACCAATTGGGCATCAGCATCGAAGTAATCCTGAATCTTATCGGTCACATCTTCAAAGGATTCTGAATCTGACAGAAGCTCAATGGCAAACAGCGTTTTCACCCGCTCGCCACGGCGAATAGCCTGTTTTTGTTCGGCGGTGAAATAGGCTAGGTCAGGCACACGCTTTCTAACTCCATCTACGTATGAATCGGCTTCGGCCAATAACGAGTCGTTGTGTTGGTACGCACCAGTTTGGGTAAAATGTCGCTGCAAAAAATCAGCAATAAAAAACTCGTCTTGCTTCATGGATGGTTTAGAAATAACGCGCCCCCGGATGAACTCGTAACTCCCCTCTTTGACGTGGGTACGTTGCCATTCCTCAAACTCATCGACGGTGGTCAATGAATCAGGTAGCGACACAGGATATTGGGCGATAGCGATCATATAGCGTGTAACGTCTCGGTTGTAGGATAAAGATACCAATTTTCGGCGCCGCCCGATTCTAACATCAACGGCTATTCTGGGTTAATCTTCCAGATACTACTGCCTATTTTAACTATAGGCAATCTATTATGGACGAAAAAGAACTGGGTATTGGCGTAATTGGCATGGGCGGCTTCGGGCTGTTCGCTGTGCAGCAATTTTTGCAACATCCGCATACTAAATTGGTGGCCATTGCCGGGTCGCGGCGCGAAGAAGCCATCCGCACCGCCGAGCGTTTCGGAGCCGATCAACTCGCTACTATTGAAGAACTGGTGGCCCACCCCGACGTGGATCTCGTGTACATTGCCACGCCGCCTTTTTTGCACTACGAGCAGGCAATGCTGGCTTTGGAGGCGGGAAAGCACGTTATCTGCGAAAAGCCGCTGGCTATGAACCCCGAACAGGGCCGCGAGATGCTGGCCAAAGCCGAAGAGAAAGGGTTGCTGATGGTGACCAACCTCATGCAACGGTACAACCCGCTCTTCGCCCGGATCAAAACGCTCATCGACAAGAACCTGCTGGGTGATTTTCTGCACGGCTACTTTGAAAACTACGCCGGCGACGAAGGCCTGAAACCCGATCACTGGTTTTGGGACCGGACCAAATCGGGCGGTATTTTCATTGAACATGGCGTTCACTTTTTCGACCTCTTTGCGGGTTGGCTGGGCCACGGCGAAGTCGTTTCGGCACAGGTGATCAAGCGCCCCGACAGTGCCGATATTGAGGACCAGGTGCAGGCCACGGTGCGGTATGGTGATGCGGAGACGGGCTATAAGCTCGTGAATTTCTACCACGGCTTTACCCAAACCGGGCGGATGGACCGGCAGGAAATGCGGCTCGTTTTCGAGCGTGGCGACGTCACGCTTTACGAATGGGTGCCCACGCGCATGGTGCTCCGCTGTGTAGCCGATGAAGCCACCACCCGCGCCCTGATGGACCTTTTTCCCGACGCCCAACTGAACGTAACGGCCAATATTGACCCAACTAAACCTATTGGGGGACGGCACAAAACGTTTTCGGCCTACCAGCAAATCGAGATCAAATTTGGCTTTGAGGTAGAGAAGCAACACCGCTACAGTGAACTCCTCCGCCTCATGTTCCGCGATCAGGTAGCGGCCATTAAACAGCCCGACGTGCATCGCATTATTTCCGAAGAAAACGGGCTCAGCAGTCTGGAAACGGCTTTTGTGGCTGACCAGACGGCGCGAGAACGAATGAACAATGGATAATGGACAATGGACAATGGACAATGGACAATGGACAATGGACAATGGACAATGGACAATGGACAATGGACAATGGACAATGGACAATGGACAATGGACAATGGACAATGGACAATGGA
>JBBRMP010000061.1:0-25792 GCA_038230755.1 Cytophagales bacterium
GACAAAGAACTAGTTGGCCTCTACGGCAGTGACAAGGAAGGTCTGCTGAAATCATACCAAACCGAATACGAATTGATGGAACTGGAGCACGGTCTCTGGGAATATTGATCTAAGAGTTGATAACAAAAAGCCCCGCCTGATATCAGGAGGGGCTTTTTGTTTGTTAGCCGAGTGGACACCCACCGGCGGCCCCCTACCCCCCGATGGGGGACGTGCTGCCGCCAGCATAAAAAAGCTCCGCTACATCAAAGCAGCGGAGCTTTTTTATGCTGGCGGCAGCATTTCCCCCTTCGGGGGTTAGGGGGCTTCCTGCGCCTCGAAATACTCTTTTACCTTCTTCGCTCTGTCGAGGCCAATGACCTCGCCGATGGCTTCAACGCTGGCTTCGCGGATTTTGGAAACGCCTTTGAAGTAAGTCAGCAGCTTGGTTGTGGTCTTCTTACCAACGCCTTCGATGCCTTCCAATTCGCTGATAAGGCTGTTCTGGCTGCGTTTGTTGCGGTGATGGGTAATGCCAAACCGGTGAGCTTCGTCGCGGCACTGCTGAATGAGTTTTAATGATTCTGATTTTTTGTCGATATACAGCGGGAGCGTGTCTTCGGGGAAATAGATTTCTTCCAACCGTTTGGCAATGCCGATGATCGGGATTTGGCCGTAGAGGTTTAGCGCTTTGAGTGCATCACAAGCCGCCGAAAGTTGTCCTTTGCCCCCGTCAATCACGATCAGGTCGGGGAGGGGGCCTTTCTCTTCCAGCATCCGGGTATATCGACGCGTGACCACCTCATGCATGGAGGCAAAGTCGTTGGGGCCAATCACAGTTTTGATGCTGTAGTGCCGGTACTCTTTTGGGGCCGATTTGCCATCGATGAAACACACCATCGCCGACACCGGATTGGTGCCTTGGGTATTGGAGTTATCGAAGCATTCGATGCGCCGGGGCAGGGCTTTCAACTGCAAATCCTGCTTCAACCGAATTAGCACCCGATCTTTTCTCGACGCATTGGCCGTCGATTCAGCAGCTTGCCGGTCCTGCCGTTCACGCCGAAAATAGAGCACGTTTTTCAGGGACATTTCCAGCAGTTTTCGTTTGTCGCCAATCTGTGGCACGGTGATTTCGGCTTTCAAATCGGCTTCCAGTGGTATGTTAGCGATAATCTCTTTGGACTGATTGCCATATTGCTCACGGAATTCGATGATCATCATCGTCAGCAGATCAACGTCGGTCTCTTCCAGCTTTTTCTTGATCTCAACCGTGTGTGTCTGGATGATCGTGCCGTTGACCACTTTCATGAAATTGACGTAGGCCGCTACCTCATCCGAGGCAATCGTGAACACGTCGGCATCGGCAATCTTGGGATTTACTACCGTCGACTTGCTCTGGAACCGTTGCAGCACGTCCATTTTGTCTTTGTACTGTTGCGCCTGTTCAAAGGCCATGCTGTTAGCCGCTTCCACCATCCGGTGCTTGAAATGCTCCTGCGCGGGTTTCAGTTGCCCCCTCAAAATGGAATGAATCTGCTCGATGTCACGGTCATATTCGGCCTCTTCCTGCTTGCCTTCGCAAGGGCCTTTGCAGTTGCCGATGTGGTATTCCAGACAAACCTTGAACTTGCCCGCCTCGATGTTTTCCTGGGTCAGGTTGTAGTTGCAGGTGCGGAGGGTAAATAACTGGCTAAACATCTCCAGCACCGTATACATGGGCTTCAACTGGGCGTAGGGTCCGTAGTGCGTACCTTTATCCCGCTCGATGCGCCGGGTGGTGACCACACGCGGAAACGGCTCGTCGGTGACCAGAATGAACGGGTACGTTTTATCGTCGCGCAGGAGAATGTTGTAACGCGGCTGGTAGCGTTTAATGAGTTGGTTTTCGAGTAGCAGGGCATCAAATTCGGTATGCACGATGGTGAACTCGATCTTGCGAATCTGACTCACCAGCCGTAGCGTTTTGCGGTCGTGCTGGTTCGATTTGACGAAATAGCTACTGACACGGTTCTTCAGGTCTTTGGCCTTTCCGACATAGATAACTTCGCCGGTGGCGTCGAAATAACGGTACACGCCCGGCTCGTGTGGCACGCGGGCTAACTCTGCTTTATAGTCGAAGGCTGGCATACTTATGTAACAATTGCACCACATTAAAGGTTGTCTGCCGAAGGTCATTGGCAGCCATCAAAACGGCCTCTTCGAGTAACTGGGGCCTGTTTAGGATAGAAAATGCTGCCACCAAGCCGATAGCTTTGATCTCATCAGGCGTCAATGTAAGCGTTCCACAAAGGGCCACTACCGGCACCCCTGCCCGGTTCGCCCGCCGACAAATGCCCGCAATCAATTTCCCCTGTGCCGTTTGTCCATCCAACTTACCTTCGCCTGTCAGCACTACATTGGCGTTGGCGAGATGTTGATCGAAATTGACGGCATCCAGCACCACGTCTACGCCGGGTTCTAGCTGAGCACCCAGAAACGTAATGAGTCCATAGCCCAATCCACCCGCCGCCCCTGCTCCCGGAATAGCGGCGTTGGTCAGGCCAAGTTGCTGTTGCACAACCTGATCCAGATGGCGCAGGCCTGCATCAAGTAGATCAACATGCTCGGGCGTGGCCCCTTTTTGTGGAGCAAAAACTAGTGCCGCCCCGGTTGTGCCATAAAGCGGATTCTGCACGTCGCAGGCCACGCGGAAGCGAATAAGCGGACTTGTTGTGGGCGGAATAATCCGGGCAATCTGGGTCAATGTGCCACCTGTGGGAATGAACATGTCGCCGGAAGCCTTCAGGAATTGCCAGCCCAGCGCCGCTGCTAGCCCCACGCCGCCATCAGTCGTAGCACTACCACCGAGCCCAAGCACCACCGTTTGCGCACCCAGCATCGCTACGTGCTGAATGAGTTGGCCCAGCCCGTAGGTCGTGGTCAGCATCGGGTTGCGCTCGTTCTTGCTCAAGAGGGCCAATCCCGCTGCTGAAGCGCTGTCAATAAACCCTGTTTTGCCATCCGCTGAAAGGCCAAAACCAGCGGCTGTTGGCCTAAAAAGCGGATTATTGACCTGTGTCGTGTGCCAGCTACCCTGCGTGGTTTGGGTCAATAATTCAGCCGTGCCCTCGCCACCATCGGCCATTGGCAACGATGTGATCCGGGCCTCAGGTAGTACCAACCGGATACCCGCCTCCATCGCTGTACATGCCTCTGACGCTGACAGCGAACCACGAAATTTGTCTGGTGCGAGGAGGAAGTGCATGATTAGTCTTCCCTTCTAATTCAGAATCTCCTCCTCTTCCTTCGGCGCAATGGCGGGTGGAATGTAGCGTTGGGCTGAGTCGATGTAGTAGCCGCCGCAGTCCACTTTGTAGCCGTTGGGCTTCAGGAATGGGGCCGGTTTGTACTTAGTCAGTCCTTTATCGGCGAAGACTTTCTGCATGTACATACCCCACGTCGGCATGGCTAACCGCGCCCCCTGGCCAAAATTAATGTCTTTGAAGTGAATAGACCGCTCGTCGCCGCCCACCCACAGGCCCGACACCAGGTTCTGGGTGATGCCCATAAACCAGCCATCGGAGAAGCTCGACGTGGTGCCGGTTTTAGCCGCAATCTGGCTGCCGTTTTCCAGCAATTTATACTGCGTGGCCAGCCGTTTGGCCGTGCCATTGGCTTCTTCGGTAGCGCCCCGCATGAGGTAAAGCATATCGTAGGCTTTCTGCGAACTGATCACCTGCACGGCATTGAGCGTGAAACGGGCCAATTCGTTATCGTTTTTGTCCGTAATGCGATAAATCATGATCGGCTCAACGCGGTGGCCACTGTTGGCAAACGTGCAATAGGCCGCCACCATATCCATCACCGACACGTCGGCGGTGCCGAGGCAAAGGGTGGGGTTGGCCGGGAAACCGGTGGTGTCGATGCCCAGATCGGCGGCGGTTTTCAGCACGGGCCGGGCCTTCGTTCTTTTTATCAATTGTGCCGATACACTGTTGACCGACTGCCCCAGCGCCTCGCGCAACGACAGGCTGGCCCCGCTGTAGCGCCCCGTCGAGTTTTTGGGCTGCCAGGGTGGGCCGCCGTTGCCGTCTTCATTATGGGCAAACACCACGGGCCGGTCGGTGATGCGGTCGCAGGTGGTAAAGTAGTTATTGTTTAAGGCCGTGAGGTACACAAACGGCTTGAATGTAGACCCTGGCTGTCGTTTCCCCTGCGATACATGGTCGAATTTCATGTGCTTGAAATTGATACCACCCACCCACGCCCGTACATAGCCCGTGGTGGGGTCCATCGACATAAAACCCGTGTGTAACAGCCGTTTGTAATAGCGCAGAGAGTCGAGCGTACTCATCACCGTATCTTTCTCCATGCGCCGGTTGGCGTAGGTAAACACCTTCATCTTCACTTTCTTGTTCAGCTCGCGCCAGATCGCCTGTTTATCATCGCCGTAAACCGCCGAAAGCAGTTTGTAGCGGGTGGTGCGCTTGATGGAGTTTTCGATGAAATTGGGCATCTCCTGCCACTGATTGGCCGCGTTGCGAAACACCCACGGGTTGCGTCCTTTCCACTGCTGATAAAACTTACCCTGCTGATCGCGCATGTTAGTCATTACGGCTTCTTCGGCATCACGCTGCATTCGCGAGTCGATAGTCGAATAGATTTTCAGACCGCTGGTATACAGGTTCAGTTCTTTGCCGTTTTCCTTGTTGTACTGCCTGATCCAGTTTTTGAGCTGATCGCGTACCACGGCGCAGAAGTACGGAGCCTTGTTGGTGTTCTGATTTTCGACGTTGAAATCAAGTTTGACCGGCCTGATTTTATAGAGCACAAACTGGTCGGGCGTCAGGAAATTATACTTCTTCATCTGCCCCAGCACCACGTTGCGACGTTCTCTGGCCCTTGTCTCGAAAATACGCGGATCGAACAGCGACGGGTTCTTGAGCATCCCCACCAGCAACGCGCTTTCGTCGACTGATAGCTGCCAGGGTTCGCGGTTGAAATAGGTCTTGGCGGCAGTTTTTATGCCATAGGTATTGTTGCCGAACGACACCGTATTGAGGTACATCATAATGATCTCCTGCTTGGTGTAATTCCGCTCCAGCCGCACGGCCAGTATCCATTCTTTGGTTTTGGCAATGACCAGCCGCACGATGGGTACTTTGCCCAAAATACCCTCGTAGACTTCCTCACGAGTGTCGAAGAGGTTCTTGGCCGTTTGCTGGGTAAGTGTGCTGCCCCCGCCTGTACTGGCGGTATTTTTAAACGTAACCAAGCCCCCAACGGCGCGGGCAATGGATCGGAAGTCGATACCCGAATGCTTCATAAACCGGGCATCTTCGGTAGACAATAACGCCGAGATAACATTGGGCGATACCTGCGTGATCTCAATGGGCGTACGGTTTTCCAGGTAAAATTTACCCATCTGCGGCCCATCATTGAAATAGATGGTCGACGCCTCCTGACTCTTGGGGTTCTCCAGCGCTTTCAGGTTGGGCATACCGCCAAATAGCCACAGAAAATTGACCGCTACTGCCAGAACATACAGCACAATGGCGGCGATACCAACCAGGAAAAAAGTCCAGATTCGTTTAATAAACTGGCGGTAACGCCCAGGAGCAAACTGTATCATGGTGGGGTGGGAAAAGGGGATTTACGATTTACGAGGTACGATGCACGATTTTTGCTTTCGCCAGAGTAACCATGCTCTGGCGAAAGCAAAAATCGTACATCGTACATCAATAAGTAGTCGAGCTAAAATAAGAGACACAAGTATATTTTTAATACACTGACAGTCAGATAGTTAATCAGCAATAAAGCGTCGTTCTTTTTCGCTCACCTACTTACTATTTCCGTTTCGCGGTGAGTTGTTCGGCGGCGGCCTGCCGTTCTTTCACGTGGGGCAACAGCAGACTGGTGGGGTAGTCGCGGACGAATTCGCCCAGGGCTTGCCGGTATGCTTCCACGTTTTGAACACGCCCCAGCAAAATAATGCGTAAGAGGGCGAACTTGTCTGCAATTTTTGAGCCACCGTATGTCCCAATGGCCGCTTCGGTACGAGCCAGCGCCTCGGTGCTGTTTCCCGATTGAAACAATTGGTACAACGATGCGTAGGTCTGATTGGCCACCACCTCGTTGACTGGTCCGCCGCGCGTTACCGTAGTTGAGTTAGCGCCCGCCACCGTGGGTTGCTCGTCTGCCGAAGCCAATTTGGCATACGACGACGTTGGGAATTCAGTCAGCAGCCGTTCGCGCCAGGGCGATGATTTACCCAGTTGCTGCGCTGACAGGTGCATGAGGTAATACGCCTCAGGGCGGTAGCTTGAATTAGGAAAACGGGTCAGCAGTTGGTCCAGCACCGCCATCGCCTGCGCAGGCTGATTGAGCTGAAATTTGTACACCTTCCCCTGCCGGTACAGGGCCGATTCGAGCAGGTCGTTCGATTTTTGGATGGCCTCTGTCGAGAACGGAATTTGCCGGTACAACTCGTCTTTTTGGGCCTTGCGCTGGTTGAGCGTATTGGTCGCCACGGCTGGGCGGTTACCCGTAGCGGCTAGTTGAGGGTCGGGATTCGTCGCGTTGGCGGGATTTGCCCCATTCAGCGGGCTTGTTTCCGACGCTATCGCCACCGATGCATCTTTATTGATTCGCCGCCAGTTATCGGCCAGCGGTCTATTGCCCCACGTCTGGTTGAACTCCTGCAAACCCTGCGCCATCTGCACGGGGTTATACAGCACCCAACGGTCGGCGGGGGACAGATCGGAGTTGGTTGCCTGCGCCCCAGCCACAGAAGATCGACCCGTAACCTGTTGAGCCAGTGCCAGTTGAGCGGCTTCATCTTTCGCCTGCTGATCCACCACCTTGTCCAGCAGTTTATCCAGGGCGGCGGGGTTCATCTGGGCTAGTCGTTGCAAACTGTCTTCGCGCTGAATCACGGCCTGATTCGCCACAAATTCGTCCAGCGTCTTTTTGCGGACTGCCAGTTTCGTATAGAGCGGATTGTTCTGCGGCAACAGGGCCAATGCACTGTCATAATAGGCTTGTGCCTTGGTGTAGTTGCGTTTTTGGTCGAAATAAATCGACCCCATTTCAACGTAAGTCAGTGGCACCTGATCGGTGTTGGTGATGCCCACCTGCACGGCTTTGTTGTAGTTCACCAGTGCCCGGTCGTAGTTACCCCGGCGGGCATCGGTGCGGGCCATCGTGAAATAAATCTTGTCTTTCAGGTCCGAATTTTTGCGGTCGGCCAGCATGGCTTCAAACCGTTCTACGTTGCGTGCCTGCTGTTTGGGATCGGTGCCGTCGGCCTGCATCAGATAAATATTAGCAAAAAACTCCTGATCGTAGTTGGGTCGTGACTTCAGCACCGCCGCAAAATGGGGCGTAGCTAACGCCGGTTTGCCACCTGCTTCGTAGAGTTGCCCGGTAATGAGGTGCAGCCGCGCCGTAGCTTCCGACTTGGGTAGCATCGGAAACGTGGCATCCAGAATACCCGCTGCAATCAGGTTTTCGCCTTTTCTCTGGTGCAGGTTTGCTTTTGTCAGGTAAAAATCGCGGGTGTTGGTTTTGTTCAGCGGCTGGGTGCGGAGGTATTCGGCCACGGTAAGGCCGTTTGTAAAATCGCCCGTTTCGGTGTAGGCCCGCATCAGATAAATCAGGGCCTCGTGCTTGTCGTTTTCGTCGGTGCCCTTGGTGTTCACGTATTTAAACACCTCGATGGCATTGGGCAAATCCTGCCGGTAGAGCCGTGTTTTGCCCACTAGGATATACGCGTTGTCGAGCCACTTGCTGTTCTGATGCCGCTCGGCCACCAACGACGCTTTCTTAATAGCATCATCTAATTGGGGACGCACCGACTGCGTCGCGTTCGAATCGAGCGGGAGCAGGATGGGCAGTGTTTCGTTGTAATTGTCTTTACGGTTTTTGAATAGCTGCCGCTCCACCTCGTCGATGTCGTCGCGGGCCATTACATAGGCGTTGAAGTGCGCCGTGAGGTTGTGGTAGCCCTTGCTCATGGCCCCGTTGCTCTGTTGCGAACACGATAACATGCCGCCCGCCGACCCCACCAGTAAGCCGTAAAGAAGAAGTTTATATGGCCAGGATGCCGTCATTTGACTAAATAAATTTGGCAGTGGCTACATAGACCTGCCACTACTAGAAACGTACCTTTGCTCTTTGACGTCGGTACGGATGAAGCTCTTCAAAAGCTAAACGATTTCCGGGTATCGAACGTATCCATGTTCGTGCCAATCCCGCGAATCTACGCAATTTTTCAACCATGAATGCCGACACCAACCCCGATAAAGACCCCGACCCTGACCGCCGTCCGTCGGCCTACGTGCAGTATAGCAGTATTGCGTTTCAGATGCTGGCTACCATTGGCCTCGGCGTGTATGCGGGTATGAAACTCGACCAGTGGCAGGGCAACAAGCTTCCTGGCTGGACAATTGGCCTATCCCTGACGGCCATTTTTGCGTCGTTATATCTGTTCATTCGGCAGTTGCCAAAGAATTAAAGCGGCATTAACAGAATGCGCAATACACTATTGCTGTCGGCGGTGTTCGGAATTGTATTTTTTGTAGCCAGCCGTTTTTACGGCGCTGCCTGGGTACACCCGCTTTGGCCGTATGTTTTGCTGTTTTATGTAGCGGTAGCCGCGTTGCTCAATCGGCTGATGAGTTTCGTAAAAGACCCTAAATCGGCTCAATTCACCACTTTCTATCTCGCCTTCGTCACGGCCAAGCTTATTTTGAGCTTCACGTTTATGGGGGTACTACTCTACAACGGCGTGGCCGGGCGGGCTACCTTCGTAATCACCTTTCTTGTACTGTATTTAGTTTACACGAGTTTTGAAATCTACGGCCTTACTCGTAAATTGCGACGCGATTCATAGAATCGCCTACTAATTTCATATGATGAGTTCATCGATCAATAAGTTTTTACTCGCGTTTGCCCTGATTTTCAGCACTATTTCAGGCGCTTTTGCGCAGGAGCATGCTACCGAAGAGCATGAAGCCAACACCGAGCAGAAGGGGAAATTCAATGTGGGCGACATGATCAAGCACCACGTTCGTGACGACCGGGGCTGGGAATTTGCACATGGCCTAACGCTGCCGCTACCCGTCATTTTGTATTCGAAAGACCGCAGTTTTGAGGTGTTCTCATCGTCACGTCTTGCTGATGGTGTTGTCTATGAAGGCTACAAACTGGAGCATAATCACATTGAGCGAGTCGATGCTGCTGGCAAGCCAGAAGAAGGTGCCAAAGTCTATGATTTCTCGATCACCAAGAACGTGGCCTCGCTGTTGTTGAGTGCCCTGATTCTATTCTTCGTGTTTACGTCAGTTGCCAAAGGGTATGCAGACAATAAGGGCAAAGCGCCATCGGGTTTGCAGTCGTTTCTGGAACCTATTGTGGTGTTCGTCCGTGACGAAATCGCGAAGCCTAACCTAGGCCCGAAATACACGAAGTACCTGCCCTACCTGCTGACGTTATTCTTCTTCATTCTGGTCAACAACCTGCTGGGTCTGTTGCCCGGTGGTGCTAACCTAACGGGGAATATTGCGGTAACGATGGTGCTGGCAGTTATCACCTTTCTCGTAACCAGCTTTAGCGGTAACAAACACTACTGGATGCACCTTGTGAAACCGACGGGTGTACCCCTAGCCCTGCTGCCCATTATGATTCCGGTCGAAATCGTGGGCTTGTTTATGAAACCACTGTCGCTGATGATCCGATTGTTTGCCAATATCACGGCGGGCCACATCATCATCCTCAGCCTGCTTTCGCTCATCTTCATTGCCGGTCAGGCCAGCATGGGCACGGGTTACGGTGTTTCGCTGATTGTGGTACCCTTTACGCTCTTCATGAACCTGATCGAGTTGCTGGTTGCGTTCCTTCAAGCGTTCATTTTTACCCTGCTGACGTCAATGTACATCGGTAGTGCCATTGAAGATAACCACAAGGCTGACCACGGCATCGGGTACGAAGGCCCTGGCGTTGAAATTGGCTAGTCTTTTTGTCTTTGCTTTCTTTTGTTTTTCACTTATATAAACTGTTCTGAGATGTTCGCTTTGATGCTCTCGATTTTGTTGGAAGCTACGGGTAGCGTAGCCATTATGGGTGCCGCTATCGGCGCTGGTCTGGCTGCTATTGGTGCTGGCCTGGGTATTGGTCGTATTGGTGGTTCTGCCATGGAAGGCATCGCCCGTCAGCCCGAAGCGGCTGGTCGTATCCAGACGGCTATGCTGATCATTGCTGCCCTGATTGAGGCCGTAGCCCTGTTTGCTGCGGTTATCTGTCTGCTGGTTGCACTGGCCTAAGTAGCTTTCGTATCTCGTCGGCGCAATAGGCAATGACACACGAGATACATCGCATTTGAGTGTAGCCCGCCAATTGGGATTGCCGTTGGCGGGCTATTTCATTCAAACAAAAGAAGGCGTACTGTTTTCACACATCATTTTTAGTTCATACTACTCATGGACCTGCTTATTCCCGATCTCGGCTTACTATTCTGGCAGATCATTATCTTCGGTGGTTTGTTTTTCATTCTGCGCAAGTTTGCCTGGGGGCCAATTACGGCTAGCCTGAAGGAGCGCGAAGACAGCATTCAGGGTGCGCTTGACCTGGCCGAAAAGACGCGTGGCGAAATGGCCAAGCTGAAATCAGAAAACGAGCAAATTCTGGCCGAGGCCCGCAACGAGCGCGACGTGATGCTGCGCGGTGCTAAAGAAGTTGCCGACAAAATGGTGGCCGATGCCCGCGACCGCGCCAACGTAGAAGGCCAGCGGATGCTGGAGCAAGCCCGCGAAGCCATGCAAAACGAACGTCAGGCCCTGGTTGCCCAGATGAAGAAAGAGGTAGTTAACCTCTCCATCGAAGTGGCCGAGAAAGTACTTCGTCGTGAACTGGTCGACAAGTCGGCGCAGGAGAAACTGGTGCAGGATCTGGTGGCTACGTCGCACTTAAACTAAGTCAGGACGCATGGCTATCTCAACCGTTGCTGCCCGTTATGCCAAGTCGCTGATCGATTTGGCGCAAGAAAAGGGTATTGTCGAAGACATGCATACCGATATGCAGTTCTTCAAACGCACCATCGATGAGAACCGGCCATTGGCCGTGTTGCTCAAGAACCCGATTGTACGTAACGAGAAAAAATGGAGCATCATCAAGGCTGTTTTTGCCACCCGGTTACAACCGCTGACGATGTCATTCTTGCACATTGTCGCCACAAAAGGCCGCGACAATATTCTTGACGCCATTGCCGATGCGTTCATTGCGCAGTACGACACGATGAACGGCATTGAGCGGGCTACCGTAATCACCACAGTGCCACTGACCGAAGCTGTTCGGGAAAAGTTGAAGGCGCAGGTTCAACGCCTGACTGGCAGCAAGACCGTAGAACTGGAAGAAAAATACGATAGCAAACTCATCGGTGGCTACGTTCTGCGCGTAGGTGATCGGCAGTTCGACGCGTCGCTTCGTAGTCAGTTGAATGACCTGCGGCTCACGTTTATGAACTAAGCTGACCAAGCGATCTAGTCAAAAGCCGCCCCGAACCGGGCGGCTTTTGTATTTTTGTCACATTCGCCGTTTACCACCCGTTGATGATCATCCCACTTGCCCACCGCGCTAACCAAGCCCAGGAATATTACTTTTCCATCAAACTCGCCGAGGTTAGAAAGCTCGTTGCAGCCGGTCACGATGTGATCAACATTGGCATCGGCAATCCCGACATGATGCCCTCTGAGGCCACGCTGGACGCCCTGACACAGACCGCACAACAGCCCAACGCTCACGGCTACCAATCGTATAAGGGCATTCCCGCGTTTCGGCAGGGCATCGCCTATTTTTACAACCACACTTACGGCATAACGCTGGACCCCGAAACGGAAATATTGCCCCTGATTGGCTCGAAAGAGGGTATTACGCATTTATCGCTAACGTTTTTGAACGAGGGCGACGAGGTGCTGGTGCCCGAACTGGGCTACCCGGCCTACCGCGCCGTAAGCCAGATGGTGGGGGCTAACGTGGTGGAATATAGTTTGCAGGAACACCACGGCTGGCAACCCGACTGGCACCAATTGGCCGGCCAACTCACCGACCGCACTCGCATCATGTGGCTCAACTACCCCCATATGCCCACCGGTGCCCCCGCCACGCGCAACCTGTTCGAGCAGGCCGTGCGGTTTGCCCATGATCACAACGTGCTGCTTTGCCACGATAATCCGTACAGTCTGATACTGAACAAGAAAGCACCCATTAGCTTGCTATCCATCGATGGATCGAAGGATGTTGCCGTTGAACTGAATTCGATGAGTAAATCGCACAATATGCCGGGCTGGCGCGTGGGCTGGATGGCGGCGGCCAAGCCCTATGTCGATGCGGTGTTGACCATCAAAAGCAACGTTGATTCGGGGATGTTTCTGGCCATTCAGCAGGCGGCAGCGGCGGCATTACATAATTCTGATGCTTGGCATACCGAACGCAATGCCGTGTATGAAGGCCGACTGGAAGCTGCCTACGCCTTTTTGGATGCCCTTAACTGTACCTACGCCCGCGACCAGGAAGGCCTGTTTCTCTGGGCCAAACTCCCCGACAGTATCCCCTCAGCGGAGGCGCTGGTCGATGAGTTGCTGTACAAGAAACACGTTTTCATTGCCCCCGGCCTGATCTTCGGTCCCAAAGGCAACCGTTATATCCGCGTCTCACTCTGTATGCCCAAAGAGCGCATTTGGGAAGCAACAAAACGCATTCTACCATGAACATCTCCATTATTGGTATTGGCCTGCTCGGCGGTTCGTTTGCACTGGCCGTGCGTGAGAAATACCCCAAAGCGCATTTTATTGGGGTCGATGCCTCAGCGGTGCATGGACAACTGGCCCTGGCGAAAGGGATTATCGACGAGGTGATGCCGCTGGAACGGGCTGTTCAGATGAGTGATCTGGTCGTGCTGGCCACGCCCGTCAATACCATCCTGACCCTGCTGCCTGGCGTACTGGACATCCTGCCCGAATATGCCACCGTGCTTGACCTGGGCTCGACTAAAGAGAGCATCTGTGCCCTGGCCGATATGCACCCCAGGCGGACGCAGTTTGTGGCGGCGCACCCGATGGCGGGCACCGAAAATTCGGGCCCGGGCGCAGCATTTCGGGAGTTGCTGCCGGGTAAAAACCTCATCATCTGCGACCGCGAAAAGAGCAACACCGACAGCCTGAAACTGGTGGAAGCGCTGTTCTTTGACATCGGCATGAAACTGTTCTACATGACTCCCCAAGAGCATGATCTGCACCTGGCCTACGTCTCGCACCTGAGCCATATCAGCGCGTTTGCCCTTGGATTGACCGTGCTGGAGAAGGAAAAAGACGAGCAGGCCATCTTCGATATGGCGAGTACGGGTTTCAGCAGCACCGTCCGACTGGCCAAAAGCTCCCCCCAGATGTGGGCACCCATCTTCGACCAAAACCGCGAAAACGTCTCGCAGGCCCTTGCCGATTACATCGACTTTCTGCAACGCTTCAAAACCCTCATCGACGACCGCGACGTGCCCAATTCCCTCGATTTTATGGCCCGGGCTAACGTCATCCGCCGGGTGCTGGAAGGCATCGAAAAGCGATAACTAATTCTCTGTTTTACTTTTCCAACCAGTCCCTACTAACAGGAGTCATTGGTAGAAACTGCTAATTCCTTATGAAAATCGTTGGTATAATCTTGATAGTCCTGTTGGTCGGTTGCACCGGAACCCACATAGAGCCTTATCAGTTGCGAATCAGCAATGAGACGAGCGATAATTTCATGGCAGTGACCATCTTCTACAATAATGAAAAGCCACAAGAAGGTACAAAACTGTTGTTTGGTCCAGTTGCCCAGGGAAAGATATCAGATTACGTCGGTTCTAATCCCATACTAACCTTGTGCTTCGATGTTGAGATTTTAACCGAGGGTAGAACGGTTCGTAGGCTAAAAGATATGGACTGTCGAGCTTCTTCGTTTCGTTCACCAGAGCCTGGACGATACACGCTGACTATAAACAACTTAACTAATAACGATTTTACTACTGCCACCAAAAAGGACTAATAACACAAAATTCAGCCCACTCCTTCCTACGTCTTGCGCTTTTTTTTTCGCGCCGACGGAAACAGTACGTTGTTGAGAATCAGGCGGTAACCGGCTGATTGAGGGTGCAGATTTAAATCGGTGGCCTGCCGGAAATTGCCGCCACCGCCACGAGTACCTTCGGGGTCGTGGCCGCCGTAGAAGGTCCATTGGCCCCGGCCCAATTCGCCATAGATGTACCGGTCCGACGAGGTGCTGGTGCCCATCACCAATGCGCTCGACTTCACTGTCGATTTGGTGAAGGCCGTGGTTTGGCCGAAAAATTCGCGGATGACCGACTCGTGATTTTGCACCAGCATGGCCGGGATAACATCGAATTTGGCCGAGAAATCGAAGAGCTGGAAGTAGCCCGATGGCCCATCCCAACCACCCCGGCCTGCCGAACTGTTGATGGTCGAGAAGGAGATACCCCCGCCGTAGCCATCGCCATCGTCGAGGTTGAGCCGGAAATTCTGGAAAGCCAGCGTTTTGCTGAAATCGAGTTTGCTCTGCGCCTGTGGGTCAACGCTATCGCCGTCGTAGAGGCTGGGAACAATGTCGACGCCCTCAGCGGCCAGGGCAACGTCGAACGTTTCGGCACCCGAACACATGGCAAATAGGAAGCCCCCACCCGCGCAAAATACCTTGATGCGTTTGGCCACGTCGAGCTTTAGTTGCGACAGTTTGGCATAGCCCAATTTAGCCGTAAGGCCCTTTTGTGCGGCCATGTCTTCGGGCGAAATCCGGTGCAGGTTCCGGCCCAGTTGACCAGTGAAATCTTCGTGGTGCAGGTGCAGCCAGTCGAATTTGGCGAGGTCGCCTTTTATGATTTCCTCGTCATATACCACCTCAAAGGGGATTTCGGCGTAGGTGAGCACGTTCAGCACGGCATCGGTATTTTCAAACTCGGCCTTACTGATTTTTATGGGCGAATACACCGCAATCCGGGCCGCTTTGAGCAGCTTCACGGCGTCGGTATTGGTGTTGGGCTGGGCTACTTCCTGCCGAATACGTTGTGCTGTATCACTGGTCAGGTGTTCAAACCGGACGTTACGGATGCGGCATTCGGCCTCCAGCGCGGGGGTGGCGGGAGTCAGGAAACTGCCGCCCCGGTAGTTAAGCAGCCATTCGACCTCGCCGTCGTTTTTGAGCACCATATACGCCACACCGTAGGCTTTAAGGTGGTCGGTCTGGGCGGCATCCATCGGAATCAGCAGATCATCGGCCCGGCTGATGAGGGGTAGAGCAAGCAGGAGGAGTAGCAGCGTTTTCATACCCGTCAAAGCATTCGGTCTACCGCCTTTAACCGTGATTATCAGCGCTTTGTTGGGTAGTGGATGTCAAGGGGAACGCGGATGCATTGGGAATGGCACCACAGAGCCACAGAGAACACAAAGTTTCTTTTAATTAGAAAGTAAAACTGTATTCTCTGTGGCTCTGTGGTGCCATTACTTTTTTAAAATTGGGCACATCGAAAACAGTTCGGGAGTTGGGGAAGTAGAGTATTGGAGGGTGCTTTAATTGCCTTCGATTAACAACGTACTACTCATGCAATCAATAACCGCACAACCGGCCACTGAATCGGGGACCATTACCCTCGGCGGCGACCTGACCGTAAACCGCCTCGGCTACGGGGCTATGCGCATCACAGGCGACGGCATCTGGGGGCCACCCAAAGACCGCGACGAAGCCATCCGTGTCTTGAAACGTTGCCTCGATCTGGGCATTAACTTCATCGACACCGCCGACAGCTACGGCCCCTTTGTTTCTGAAGAACTCATCGCCGAAGCCCTGCACCCCTACGCCGACGGGCTGGTGATTGCCACCAAAGGCGCACTGCTACGTACCGGCCCCAACCAATGGCCCGTAGATGGTAGCCGCAAGCATTTAGAAGAAGCGCTGAATGGGAGCCTGAAACGCCTGAAAGTAGAGCAAATTGACCTCTATCAACTGCATCGGTTCGATGATAAAGTGCCTTCGTCTGAGTTTCTGGGCTTTTTGAAAGAAGCGCAGCAACAAGGTAAGATCAAGCACATCGGCCTCTCGGAAGTAGACGTTGACCAGATCAAGGAGGCGCAGCAATATTTCGAGGTGGTGTCGGTGCAGAATATGTACAGCTTCGGGCAGCAGAAGTGGGACCCCACGCTGAAGTACTGCGAGGCAAACAACATCGCCTTTATTCCGTGGTATCCGCTGGGTGGTGGCGACCTGAGCGCCGAACAAGCCATTCACAAAGTAGCCGAGCGCCACCGTAACGACGGACCGGAGGCCACCGAATACCAGATTGCGCTGGCATGGTTGCTGGCGGCGTCGCCCGTGATGCTGCTCATCCCCGGCACCTCGTCGGTGAAGCACCTGGAGCAAAATACGGCGGCGGCTGAAATCAAGTTGACTGACGAGGATTTCAAGGATATGCCGCTACCCAGCTAGCGGTAAGTGGTTAACGATAAACGGTGAGTGGGCTGACGCAAGATTACTTTTGCGTCAGCCCACTCACCGTTTATCGTTAACCACTTACCGCTAGTTACTTATCTCCCTTCATGCCTTCCATCTTGTCGCGCGACGCTTTCAGTTGCGACAGTTGGGCCGAGATGTCTTCTTTGATGTAAGCGGGCAGTTTGTCGTTTTCAACGGCTGCTTCATACGCTTCTACGGCCGCGTTTTCGCCGAACGTAACTGAACTCAGCACCGTGTCGCGGTCTTTGCCCGTCACCGCTGATTTAATATCGATCCAGGCCCGGTGTATTTTGCTCGACGTATCGGTCGAAGTAGTGTCAGGCACGGCGAGGCCGTCGATGCGTACAATATGGTCGGCCAATTGGCTGCGGAAGTTTTGGCTCTGCACAACCATCTCATTAAAGAGGTGATCCAACTGAGCATCTTCCGTGTCTTCGACGGCCTTCAGGTAGCCCTGAATCCGGTCGTTGTTGATTTTTACCAGTTCGTTGAGGTCCTCAACAATGTCTTCGTTCTTAATCATAACCGTTGCTGATTGAATGGTTTTAGCAATCGGTAGGAGAACTGCGTAGAGACAGCTTTGTTTAGCCGATTGAGTAAAGGGCTAGGGTTAACCACAGAGCCACAGAGAAGGGCACAGAGCACACAGAGATATTCTTCTCTTCCTCTGTGTGCTCTGTGCCCTTCTCTGTGGCTCTGTGGTTAACCCTAGCCTTTTTAAAACTCTGCTGACTTGGGTGCCCGTGGGAAGGGGATCACGTCGCGGATGTTGCTCATACCCGTTACGAACAGCACCAGCCGCTCGAAGCCGAGGCCGAAACCAGCGTGCGGGGCACTGCCAAACCGGCGCGTGTCGAGATACCACCAGATGGCTTCGGGGTCAATGCCCACCTCGGCCATGCGGGCGGTCAACTTATCGAGATCGTCTTCGCGCTGTGACCCGCCGATGATTTCGCCGATGCCCGGAAACAGCACATCCATAGCCCGCACGGTGGGGCCAAATATGTCGCCACGGGCGTTGGTGGCGGGTTCGTTGTCCTGCTTCATATAAAACGACTTGATGGCGCGGGGGTAATTGGTCAGGATCACGGGTTTCTTGAAATGCTTTTCGACCAGATACCGCTCATGTTCCGACTGCAAATCGACACCCCAACTTACTTCATACTGGAACTGCCCTTTTTTAGCCGGTTTTGAATTGCGCAGAATCTCCACGGCCTCGGTGTAGGTCAGCCGCTCGAAGTCATTGTCGATCACAAAGCGCAGCTTGTCGGTCAGCGTCATCTCGTTTTGTTCTTCCTTTTTCTTCGTCTTTTCTTCCTCGATGAGTCGATTTTCGAGGAAAGCGAGGTCGTCGGCGCAGTGTTCCAGCGCATAGCCGATCACCGATTTCACGAAGTCCTCGGCGAGGTTCATGTTATCTTCCAGCTCGAAAAAGGCCATTTCTGGCTCAATCATCCAGAATTCGGCGAGGTGGCGCGTCGTGTTCGAGTTCTCGGCCCGGAACGTTGGCCCGAAGGTATAAATCTTGCCCAGGGCTAAGGCCCCCAGTTCGCCTTCGAGCTGTCCCGACACAGTGAGGTTGGTTTCGCGGCCAAAGAAATCCTGGCTGTAATCGATTTTGCCGTCCTCCGTTTTGGGTGGATTGTATGGATCGAGCGTTGAAACGCGGAACATTTCGCCCGCACCTTCGGCGTCAGAGGCGGTGATGATGGGCGTGTTGAGGTAGAAAAACCCGTTGTCGTTGTAGTAGTTATGCACCGCAAAAGCCAACGCGTGACGGATGCGCAGGATGGCACTGAAGGTGTTGGTGCGGGGCCGCAGATGGGCAATTTCGCGCAGAAATTCCAGCGAATGCCGCTTGGGTTGCAGCGGATATTTCTCTGGATCGGCGGGGCCGTAGATGGTCACGTCGCTTATTTTCACCTCCACCGACTGACCCGCGCCCTGTGAGGCCACCAGCTCGCCGGTGATGGACACGCAGGCTCCGGTGGTAATCAGCCGGAGGGTGTCTTCGGGCAGAAAACCGGCTTCGGCCACGGCCTGAATGGTGTGGATGGTAGAGCCGTCGTTGATGGCAATGAAGACGGCGTTTTTACTTTCGCGCTTGGTGCGCACCCAGCCTTTGACCGTGACGGTCTGCCCCGGCGGGGTATGAAGCAGTTGTTTGACAGGTAGGTAACTCATGTGGGCAAAAGTACGGCGCAAGGGTAGAGAATGTAAAATGATTTTACATTCTCTACCCCTTCAACTCGCTCAAATCAAACTCCAGACCGGGCAATACGTCTTCGCCGGAAAGGGGGGTATCGAAACTGCGGTTGATTTGGATGGACCCGTCGGCGCGGTAAATATGAACGGTCTGGTTGAAGGGGTCGATGAGCCAGCCCAACTGACAACCGTTATCCATCCAGTCGTCTTGCATTTTGGCTTTTGCATCTTTCGGCACGTCCGATTTTGACATTAATTCGATCACGAAATCGGGACACAGCGGCGGAAATTGCTCCTGTTCCCGCGCGGTAAGTTCCTCCCAACGGTTACGTATTACGAAAGCGGCGTCGGCAGAGCGGACAGCCGTTGACGGTAAACGAAATGCCGTGGAGGAGTCGAAGATTTCGCCAGCTTTCCGCTTCTTATTCCAGCTAATTAACTGAAAGATAATTTCGGCGTTTCGTTTGCCGGTTTCCCCCCCTGTGTTGGGCATAATGAGTATCGTGCCGTTGGCGTCGCGTTCGAGTTTGAGGTCGCTGTTTTGCTGACAGAATTCGTAAAACTCGTCGTCGTTGAGCCGGAAGCGGGAGTAGTGCAGTTCGAGCGTCTCCATTCTGATATATAGCCGCGTTGTTGTCTGTTTGTAAAGATAACGAAATCGCATCTCAGCCCGATTCTATTATCTATCCGCCAAAGCCACCGCACATCCTACCCCATTTTTCATTTTTGATTCTCCATTTTACATTGCTCCACCATGCCCGCAGAAACCCCCAAACGAACCATCCTCGATACTGTGAAGCAGTATAGCGGGCGGCTGTTTGGGTTTATTCGCGACCGGGTACGCACTGAAGAAGACGCCGAGGATATCTTGCAGGATGTCTGGTATCAGCTTAGCCGCGTGGTGGACCTTGACCAGATAAATAGCCTTAGCGGGTGGCTCTATGAGGTGGCCCGTAACCGCATCACCGACCGGTATCGACGCAGCCGAGAAGTAGCCCTGAGCGACGCCACTCATGCATCGGAAGGCGACGAAACCGACGATGATCTATTCCTCGGCGACCTGCTCCTGGCCGACCCCAACGCCGCCGACGATCCCCTTTTCCGCGACCTGATCTGGGACGAACTCATGCGGGCACTTGACGAACTGCCCGAAAACCAACGGACGGTGTTTATTCAGAACGAACTGGAAGACCAGACCCTGCAAGCCATTGCCGACCAGACTGGCGAGAACCTGAAAACCATAATTTCGCGCAAACGGTATGCTGTGCAACACCTGCGCAAACGCCTCCAAACCCTCTACGACGACCTGTCAAACAGCTAAGCCATGTACCGATCAAGAAAACGCTTTTTCTGGATACCCGTTTTTGCCGTTGCGGCCTGTGCGCTGCTGGCATGGGTCATTATGTACCTCTGGAACACCGTGCTGGTGGCGGTGATATCGGTGCGGCCCGTTACGTTCTGGCAGGCGGCGGGACTTTTTCTGCTAAGTCGCTTACTGGTAGGTGGTTGGCCCGGCGGTGGGCGGGGTCGTCACGGTGGCCCATCACCGTGGCGGGGCAAATGGCAGCAGATGAGCGACGCCGATAAGCAGCAGTTTAAAGAGAAAATGCGGGCGCGGTATGGGCCACGATAAGTATACACTATGATCCATTTCAACCGCCTCGACCACCTCCTCATTACGATTCCCGAAGGAGCAACCGCCGCCGCACGGGCCTTTTATTCCAATGTGTTAGGCCTGACCGAAATTGCCGGGGGGTATCCGCACGGGGCCATCTGGTTTGCCCTGGCGGATATACAATTGCATTTGCGCGAAGAGTGTAGCGGCGATTTTTCGGCCCGGCACCCCGCGTTTGAGGTGGCTAATCTGGACGAAGCCCGTGAGGAATTAGCGCAAAAGGGTGTCCCTGTTTCCTATTCGTCTGACATCGACGGGCGGCAGCGGTTTTTTATTCGTGACCCCTTCGGTAACCGCATCGAATTTCTGCAATACGACGCGGCAGAGACGGACTAAATAAGGTGGTCAGCCCAGACCGGCAAGTAGGGTATCGTTGTATTTGCGAGCCACGGGAATGGTAAGCTGACCGTCCAGTAAATGCAGTTTATAGCCCTGCGCATTGCCCGACACCCGCTCAACCCGGTTCAGATTGACCAGGTACGACCGGTGGCACCGGACGAACGATTTTTGGACCTTAAGCAATTGATTGTCAGCTAACTGGCTTTCCAGGTGGCTGAGGCTGCTGCGTAGTAGCGCTTTCGCCAGCGAATCCTTCTGCGCATAGAAAATGGTGCAGTAGTTATCGCTCGATTCAATAGCCAGCAGGTTGTTCGCGTGTAGCGTAAAGGAATCCCGCGCGTTTTCGGCCACCAGTTTAACCGCTTCCAATGACGTTGGTGCTGACTCATTGGAGACCCCGGTGGGCGGTAGACGTTGCTCTGAATCTGACTGCTGCGGAACGCGGGAAGCCGACAGCGTGGCGGCTTGCTCCCGGTAACGTTTGAGCTGACGGATGTAGTTGGCCAGGACCGCCCCGGTGGTGGGAAAAATGCCCACCAGAAGCGTCACGCCCATACTCCAGACCCACCCGGCACTGTATGTACCGTTCACCAGCCACAGCAAATAGAGCTGATTGGCCACGGCGATGAGTAAAATCTGGGTCAAAACGTAGCTGATCTGTTTGCCCACTGTCCAGCGTTCTTCGGCAAAGAAGCGGGGTACCAATCGGGGAATCAGGACCGAAGAAAGCGCCATTATGCCAAACGTAATGCCACCAAATCCCCAGATTTTTAACAGCTTGTAGTCTGTATCCCAGGTGTTTAGGTTAAACGGTTGGAAGATCGAGAGAAATGCGCCTACGAAAAAACCGAAGATACCAGCAAGCCGCCAGGCATGTCCGGCTGTTTCGTTTCGTGGATAGGGCTGACGTAGCAGGTTCATAGGCAGCTACCAGAAATCATCGCGAGAAGGGTCGCCAGGCGGCAAGTTGCTCGGCAAAGGCGGGCAGGGCAGGGGGGTAGGCAATGGCCATAAACAGGATGCCGAACAGGGCACCATACAGGTGGGCATCGTGGTTGATGCCCGACGACCCCTGCCGCGAAGCATGATACGAATAGCCCAGATACAGCAGCCCGAAAATGAACCCCGGAATGGGAATCGGAATAAACATGAGCTGTAGGGACATGAATGGGTTGAGCAAGATCATGGCAAAAATGACCGACGACACCCCACCCGACGCACCCAGCGAATTATAGCGCGACTGATCGCGGTATTTCAGTAGCGTCGGAATGTCGGAAATGATAATGCCAGCGATATAGAACGCCACGAAAATTACCCCGCCTAAATCGCCAAACAGGGCCGTGAAAACACCTTCCAGCGCCTGGCCGAACGAATAAAAGCTGAACATGTTGAACAGCAGGTGCCCATAGTCGGCGTGCAAAAAACCAGAGGTAACCAGGCGGTAGTATTCGCCCCGTTTGGCCACGGCATACGGATTCATAATCCAGCGGTCCATCAGGGCCTCGTTGCGCCAGGCAGCAATACTGATGAGCACCGTAACGATAATCAGGAGGAGCGTAGCAGACATAGGGATTGGCCAAAAATAGAGTAGTTGGCAGAAATAGGGGTAGTGATTGGATCAGGATTCGCGCTCAACGAGTTGGTGCGTAAAGGCCAGCAAGGTAGCTTTTCTGGCTCCATCGGCGTTGACCTGATCCAGATTGGCGAACCCTTTCTGGAAATAGTCGGCAATGCGGGCTTCGGTGAGCGTGCGGATGCCCAACCGGTCATAAATGGCCGTCACGGCAGCTACTTTCTCGGCTTTGTCGAAGGTGTCGCGGCCCAGCCAGTCGAGCAATTCAGTGCGTAACGTACCTCCAGCGCGTTCCAGGGCCTCAATCAGCAAAAACGTTTTCTTGTTGGCAATGATGTCGCCCCCCACCTGCTTGCCAAATTTAGCCGGGTCGCCATATACGTCGAGCAGGTCGTCTTTAAGCTGAAATCCGATGCCGATGTTCACACCGCCGTCATAGAGGTGTTGGGTACTCTCGGCATCGGCCCCGGCCACTATGCCCCCCAGTTCCATAGCCAAGCCGAGCAAGACCGACGTTTTCAGGTGGATCATCTCGATGTATTCGGCTTCCGAAACGGTGTCTCGCGTCTCGAAATTCATGTCCATTTGTTGACCCTCGCATACTTCGGCGGCGGTTTTGGTGAACCGTTGCAGGGCCTGTCGCAGGTACTTCGCGTCGATGTCGAGCAGTTGCTCATAGGCGCGTACCAGCATCACATCGCCCGAAAGAATGGCAATATTGGCGTTCCATTTTTCGTGTACCGTGGTCATGCCTCGCCGCAGCGGAGCCTGATCCATGATATCGTCGTGAAGGAGGGTGAAATTGTGGAATACCTCCACGGCTACGGCGGGTTTCAGGGCAATCGCATAATCGTCGGTGAAGAGCGACGCGGCCAGCAGGGTCATCAGCGGTCGTAACCGTTTGCCCCCCAGACCCATAATATAGCGGATAGGGTCGTAGAGTTCGGGGGGCTGTTGGCCGTAATCGGTAAGGTCGAATTGTTGACGTAAAGCGGCTGCTAATTGGGTTGGGTTCATGCAGGAAGGGTTTGCGCTGCGTAGTGATCTGCCGCCATTCGCAAACGAATCATAAAGCCAAAAATAAGCAACAAAGGGTGAAAGTGGGCAGTGAGCAGTGGTAGCAACGGTCTGCGACTAGTTTAAAAACCCTAGCCAATGGTCATACGCTGCCTCGTAAGCCTGACGGGTACGGGCGTCTGGCTCGATAGTGCGGACTACCTGAAGACCGCTAAAGGTTTCGGCACGGTTGGCATAGTGGCCCAGTCCTAGCCCGGCACCCCGGGCCGCACCCTGCGCACCGTCGGTGTTGTAGAGTTCAATAGCCGCGCCAGATAGATTGGCTAACGTGTTGGCAAACAGCGAACTAAGAAACATATTGGCCTCGCCCGCCCGGATCGTTTTCACCCCAACACCCACCTGTTCCATCACCCGGATACCATAATAAAACGCAAACACGATGCCCTCCTGCGACGCCCGCAGCCAGTGCGCCATCCCGTGCTGATTCACGCGCAGGCCATGAAACGAGGCACCCAAATCGACGTTTTCCAGCACACGCTCAGCCCCGTTGCCAAAGGGTAAACACACCAGCCCGTCAGCACCAATGGGTGCTTTTTGGGCCAGTTCATTCATTTGGGCGTAGGACAATGATTTCTGCGTCAGGCTGTTGCGCAACCAGCTATTCAGGCTGCCCGTGCCGTTGATGCACAACAACACCCCGTAGCGTGGTGCTTCCGTCGTGTGATTCACGTGCAAAAACGTGTTTACCCGCGACTGTGGATCGAACTTCGCCTGATCGCTCACCCCATACACCACGCCCGACGTACCCGCCGTGGCCGCAATCTCGCCGGGGTCAAGCACGTTCAGCGACCACGCGTTGTTGGGCTGATCGCCAGCCCGATAGGTGACGGGCGTACCCTCGGCTAACCCCATTTCAGCGGCAGCCGCAGCGTTTACAAGGCCCTGTTCACCAAATGTGGGGCGCAGCGGTGGCATCAATGACTGGTCGAACCCGTAGTACTGCATCAGGAACTCGGCGGGGCGGTTTTCCAGGAAGTCCCACAAAATTCCCTCCGATAAGCCCGATGCCGTCGTGACAATGTCGCCGGTGAGGCGGGCGGCCAGATAGTCGCCGGGGAGCATGAAATGAGCCACGTTGGCGTACACGTCGGGCTGATGTTCTTTCACCCAAGCCAGTTTTGCCGCCGTAAAATTGCCCGGCGAGTTGAGTAGTTGGCGCAACACCCGCTCATGCCCCAGGGCATCGAACGCGCGTTGCCCCTGCCCCACGGCCCGACTGTCGCACCAGATAATAGCGGGCCTAAGCACGTTCAATTGCGCGTCTGTCACCACCAATCCGTGCATTTGATACGATATACCAATGGCCTTAATATCAGCGGGTTTAGCCCCCGAAGCAGTCATTACGGCCCGCACGGCCTGCGTGGCATTGTGCCACCAAAGGTCAGGTTGTTGCTCAGCAAAACCCGGCTGCGGGGCATCGATGGCCATTTCTGATTCAGGAAAAAAGGCCGACGCCACGGCGGTATTAGTGTCGGCATTGAGCAAACAGGCTTTGACAGACGAACTGCCCAAATCAAGTCCAAGAAAGTACATAGGGGAGAGGATAATTTGGGTAGGAAAGGGCCGTTTTGGAGCGAATTTACCCTGTCTGGGTGCTTTTGCGGTCCGCGAAAGAAATACCCAAAAATCAACAAAAAAGGCTGCTCTGTTACAGAGCAGCCTTTTCAGCATGGAAAGTTAATTGAAATCTATTCAGCTTTGAAATGGAGCCGGGCGGTGTGGACTTCGCTGGAAGCGGTCTCGTTAGCCGTCAATTTGGCATTGAGCAGTTGACGGGTTACATCAGCTTTCAATCTTTCGTTGGCAGTAAAAATGGTTGGTGCAAGTACCGAATTATCATCGACAAGGCGAAACTGAACCACCACCACGCTGCTGCCTCTGCCTTCGCGCAGGGCTTCGGGGTAGGTGAGTTGATTGGCCAATTGTTGTTCCAGATTGGCTTGTGGCTTTGCCTTACTCGGTCTTTTAGTTCCAGGGTTGGCAAAAGCCGCTACGGTCGTGAGACCGATTAACATCCATGAGCACAAGAGCGTCTTCATGTGTATTTGGCTTTAAAGGTGAAAAAATCCAAACCCAGTCTATCGGTGTACTCGTCCGTTCGTGGCCTATGCGGCTATGTCATGGAATACGGTTGTATGACTGATTGTACAACAATAAGAAAAAATCAGATTAATGTTACGTAAATGTTAACAAATAGTTTTTTTTAGGTTGGGTATTTATCGACGAACTGATAAATTTTTAGCTAGTACGTTGTTTTTCAACTACTTAGATGTTAAGTAGTCGGGCAGAATTATTTTAAGTTTTTACCGCCGAAAAATTGATCTTGTACTCGGTGCCAAATTTGGCCCAAATTGAATTCAATGCTTGGCGTAATGTCGCTAAATCAGTGTAAGCCTGGGGAGGAATCCAGC